>JBFIWG010000264.1:0-5120 GCA_041606495.1 Nocardioidaceae bacterium | reverse complement strand
GGAGGGCTTCATGTCGCAGGAGGCCGCCGAGCTCTTCGCGACTGCCGAGACCGGTGACCTGGGACGGTTCCTCGGCACCGACCCGTCGTACTCGCAGTACGACGAGCAGATCATCACCAACCTGGGGCTGCCGTTCCAGGTCCAGTTCTCCGGCTCCGAGCCGGCCACCGTGGCCGAGCTCGAGGCCAGGGTCTCGGCCAACGAACCCATCGTGATGTACTGGTGGACGCCGACCGCAGCCGTCGCCAAGTTCGACCTCGTCAACGTGGCGCTACCGGCCTACAACGACGAGTGCGGCGCGTCGGCTGCGGCCGGTGACGGCGGCGTGGACTGCGACTACCCCGAAGACGTGCTCTTCAAGGCGGCCTCGTCGCAGCTGAAGGAGAAGGCGCCCGACGTCTACGAGTTCCTCCAGAACTTCACCATCACCACCGACGACCAACTCGAGATGCTGCCGCCGATGGAGATCGACGGCGAGGACCCGGCCAAGGTGGCGGCGGATTGGGTGGCCGCCCACCAGGACACCTGGCAGGCCTGGTTGGGCTGACGGGCTGATTCGGCCGGCGGCGCAGGGTCGGATCGGGTCGTGAACAAGCCGATCTACCTCGACACCTCCCGCCGGCGCGACCCGAGCAAGCTGGCGCAGGCGGACCGGCTCGAGATGCTGGCTCGGGTGCCGCTGTTCGAGGGCGCAGCCAAACGTCACCTCCGTCACCTGGCGAAGCTGACCCGGCTGGAGCAGTTCGAGGCCGAACGTGAGCTCATCACCCAGGGTCAACCATCGAGAGCGGCGTTCGTCGTGGTCGCCGGGACGGCCACTGTGCGCCGCAACGGGCGCAGGATCGCCGACGTGGGACCCGGCGACATCGTGGGTGAGCTGGGGCTGCTGCTGGATCAGCCCCGCAATGCGACGGTGCGCTCCACCACCCCCATGCTGTGCCTGGCTCTCGACCGGGCCGGGCTGCGGTCCGCGGTGCTGGAGCATCCGGCGTTCGGCTGGCACCTGCTTCAGACCGTGGCCCACCGGTTGTCGGGCTGAGGACCGGGAGGGGCCACCGAGTCCGGCGTGGACTGATTGGCGGCGCTGAGGCGCAGTACTTTGAGTAGGGACGAGCGGATCGGGGGTCTCTTGCGAGGGTGTGTACCAGGTCTCTTCCTGACCCTGCTCGTGGCCCTCGGGCTCGCCGGCCCGGCGGCCGGGGCACAGGAGATGCCCGAAGAGACCGAGCCGCCCGCGACGCTGACGATGACAGCGGCGCCGTCAACAGTGAACCTGACCGGGCTGGAGGACGTCGAGATCATCGTCGTCGTCGCCAACGGTGGCGGAAGAGTCGCGAGCGAGGTCGAGATCGATCCCGAGTGGCCCGCCGGGATCGTCGTCGAGGGGGACGTGCCTGCGCCGTTCGACCTCGCTCCCGGCGAGCACGGCGTGCACCGCTTCTCGCTGTCGGGACGTCTCGCCGCGCCCGACCAGTCGGTGATCGAGGCCACGGCCGAAGCGGACGGTCGGACACTCGTGGCCGTTTCCACCGTGGCGCATCCGGCCGCGCCGCCGCTCGCAACCCTCCAGCTCGCAGGGGCATCGAAGCTGACGAACTCGAGCGATCTCCGGGTGGAGGCCCTCGTCACCAATCTCGCCAACGTGCCCCTGACCGTGCACCTCGAAGGTACCGTCGCCGAGGGCTCGGATCGGATCGACGATCCCCTGATCGAGCCAGCATCGACCGAGATCGGACCTGGGCGATGGTTCGTGGTGCCGATCCGCGTCGGTGGGGACCGGTTGCCCTCGGGTAGCGCACGCCTGATCGTGGAGACAAGAGTCCAGGCGGGAGAGGTCGGCCAGCTCTTGAGAGCGGCCCACGAGTTCGAGACCTCACCTTTCGACGACGACAGCCTGGTGACGACCATTGGACTGAGCTCGCTCCTCCTGGTGCCCGGGGTCGCCGCGCTGTCGGTGTGGTCGTTCGTCCGCCAGAAGTGGCGGAGCGAGCGCGGGCTGGTCGGGAGCTGGGTCCCGACCTTGAACAACCTGGGCACGCTCGTCCTCGCGGTGCTGCTGTCGGTGCTGGCACTGATCGGCTTCGCCCGCTTCGGTGGGGAGGACCTGAGGGATGGCTACTCGACCACCACGCTGGGTCTCGTCACCATTGCTGCGGGCGCCTTCGCGGGCATCGGCGCGCTGGCGCGCTGGGCCTGGATTCGTCACCGCTATCCGGTCCTCGGCCCTGCTTCCTCGGCGGCAGACGTGTTCGCCGCGCTCGACCGAGTGCTGCTCCAGCAGGGGACGATCGGGGACGGTCCGCCCGGGCGTCTCCTGTGGGTCCACGACGGTGCCGCATGCGTGGTCGCCGCGGTGAGGGTCACGTCCAGTGACAACGAGGTCCTGCGCACTGCAGGCAAGCCCGACAAGTTCTCGGATTTCCAGAAGGCGGCGAAGGAGGCCAATGCCGTGGTCGAGTGGGACCCGATCCCTGACGAACTCCAGCGCGGCGCCATCACCGGTCCGGTGCCCGAGGGATTCCAGGGTTCCGAGCCCAAGCGGGAGGTGGTCGCGCATGCGCTCTGACGCGCGAACGCCGCCCCCATGGGACGGCGTTCCTCTGCCGATGGAGTCGGTACGAGTACCGACTGCACTGCAGCTCCACGCGAGTGCGATGGAGATGGCGCTCTTCGCTCAGGATAGAAGATGCCAACGATGATCACAAAGATCAAGGTGACGTGGACCGCCACCGCCGTGCAGCCGCCACCGCACCGGGACCTGGTCTGGGATCCGGCGAACACTGCTCAGCTCGTCGAAAACGCGTGGACCGCTCCGAACAGCTTCGATCTCGGAAACCACGAGTGGACGCATCCTTGGAACGACCCCCAGGGCCAGCCGGTCGGCATCGATCGACTCATCTGGGCGCAGCTCATCGAGCTGCCCGCGATCGATGGTCGCGTCGAGCCACCGTTCGTCAAGCGGATGCGAGACCGTGCCATTCCCCTCCGTGCTCCCCTCGACGTCGCCAGCCCGGGCGCGCCCGGGGTCGGGGGCGTGGCGACCGACTGGTTCGGCGAGGTCTTCCTCGTGCCGTGGGGAGCGACCTGCGCGATCACCGCCACCCTCGACTGCAACCCGGCACTGGGTCTGCCGGCAGTGGCGGAGGCGGTGGCCGCGTGCGGTGCGGCACCCATGCCGGCTTCGGCAGCGGGCATCGGTGGCGCCCCGGTCCCCCACGTCGTCGAGGAGCTGGCGCAGGCGGTCGCGCAGCAGCTCCGGGTTGGCTCCGAGCCCGAAGTGGTGGCGCCCGGCCGCATCGCCACGGTCATCGACGCGACCTGGGACGTCGCTCCGGACACCACGAGTCAGCAGTTCGCAGACGCCATGTGGGACCTCACAGGTAGCCCGGCGCCCGGGTACGCGTTGCGCTGGGTCAAGTCGTACCGTCTCGGGGACCCATCGTGCCTCCCTAGTGACGTGCAGGTTCTCACCAGGACCGGTGTCGCACAGTGGTCACAGACGGCTCTGGAGAACCTCCCCACCCGCTTGCTCGAGAGAACGGTCGCCCTGCACCGAAATGCGCTGCTGCGGTGGGCGTCGCTCTCCGCGGTTCGAGGACTGCTGGCCCACCCCAGCGACGTGCCATGGCTCCAGACGCTGCGGCGAGATCTCGCCCTCTACCTCGGGCGGCTGTACGGCCCGGCGCGACGGCACGCAGACCTGCTCGCGCAGGCCTACTGCGATTCTCACCAGGCTGCGGAGCTGATACCGAACGCCCGGGTGGATACGGCATGGTCCTGTCCGCCGCCGTCCACCTGAGCCGGGCCCGCCGGTCGACCGCTCACGGCGTGTAGTGGGCCTCGGTCGAGACCCACCACTCGGTGGCGGGGGGCACGAGCGCGGCGCGGAGGTCGCCGAAGCGACGGGCCGCGAAGGGACCGGGCCAGTCCGACGGCAGCAGCACGGAGGGCAGGTCGGGGTCGAGGAAGGGGAACCGCCGCCACCGATGGACCAGCGCCGTCAGCTCTGCCGCCGCGACCTCGCCTTGTGGCGGGGCCGCGATCAACGCGTCGGTGTCGGCCAGGAACTCGTCGTAGTGGATGCGGAGCCCGGGCAGATCCCAGGCCTCGGCCACCAGCGCGGGGCCCGATCCCAGGGACCCGAGCTCGGCACGGAAGGACGTGGCGTTCACGCCGAGCTCGCAGCACAGCTCCACCGCCACCGGTTCCTGTGAGGGCCACGGCGTGAGCCATATCCCCTGGCCGATGGACCCGAAACCGGCCCAGCTGAGGCCGGTGCTCAGCCGGTAGCGGGCGTTGCGGTTGCGCTCGGGGACGCTCGCCAGCAGGACCAGCCAGGAACCGTCCCAGTGCCGGGCGTCGCGACCGAAACCGTAGATCCGCTCTGCCCCGGCTTCGAGCAGGCCGCGGGCCGATCCGGTCAAGGTCCAGCGGGTCTGGCGACCCACCTTCGAGCGCTCCAGCCAGCCCCGTTCGTGGATGCGCGCAATGCTCTGGCGGGCGGCCTTGTCGCGGACCCCCAGGAGCTCCATCAGCTCCACCAGGGTCTGGGTCCAGGCGCTCCCGCCGTTGGGTAGCACCAGCTCTCCGAGAATCGTCATCAGCAGCCCCCGGCTGGTGTCCACCGTGGCGCTCCCGTCGCGCTTGGCGCCCAGAACCGGCGCCAGCGTCGACAGCTCGGAAAGGTCTACAGACCGCTGTTGTCCGTCGATGAGATCATCGTACAACAGGGCCCTCACCGGCGATCAGGTGAGCCAGTCGACGACTTCTGCGGCGATCCGGTCGGGGGCCTCGAGCGGGCCGAAGTGGCCCAGCTCGGGGTGGGGTCGGAGGACGGCGCCCGCCACTGCAGCCACGATCTCGGGAGCGAACGCAGCTGGGTTCGGGTCACCCTCGGGTCCGCCCGCAGCCACCATCAGCGGCATCGACAACGACCGGATCAGGTCGATGGTCATCTTGTCCTCGGCCTCGAAGGTCCGGGCCTCGTGCTCGGGATCGCACGCCAGCCGAACCTCGTCCTCCCCCGTGTCGACGAACCCGTGCTCGACGTAGGCGGCCAGGGCGTCGGTGCGCAGCTCGTCGAGCGGCGGCCGGCTCGCGTAGCGCTGGAAGGCAGCCTG
>JBFIWG010000263.1:0-5125 GCA_041606495.1 Nocardioidaceae bacterium | reverse complement strand
GGTGTGCATCGAGCCCATCACCACGCGGTTGCGCAACGTGGTCCCGGAGACGGTCAGCGGCGCCATCAGGTGCGGGTACGGCGTGCTCAACGGGTGCTCCCTGTCGTCGTGGTCGTCGCCCGGTCGTGGGCCTCGTGGTACTCGGTCAGCCAGTCGATCCAGAACTGTTCGAGACGGATGCCGCCGCGCAGGACCAGGTAGATGTCGAGCTGTTGGTCGGTGAGCTCGTCGGGCGCCGGGAAGTCGCGCTGGGCCATCAGCTGGTAGGCCGCGAGCCTGGTCCGGTGGTCGTCGAGCTGGTCGCGCACGGTCTGCAGGACTGCCTCCCGCTCGCCGTACGTCGCACCGCGGAGCTTCACTGCGAGCTCGCTGCGCAGCGCCTCGTGCGGGACGGGTCGGGCGAGCCAGTCAGCGAGCTCGTCCTCACCGGCCCGGGTGACGACGTACACCTTCTTCGCGGGACGGCCCTGCTGGGCGACGGCTGTGGAGGTGACCCAGCCATCGGTCTCCATCCGCGCGAGCACCCGGTAGATCTGCTGGTGCGTGGCGCTCCAGAAGAAGCCGATCGACCTGTCGAACCGTCGGGCGAGGTCGAGACCGGCCGCGGGGCGTTCCCGCAGCGAGACGAGGAGGGCGTGCTCCAGGGCCATGAGCTCAGCGTGTCAGTAGTCACCGGCACTATGCAACGAGTTGCACACGTGACCTGGGCCACCTGACGAGATCTGCCGTCCGCATAGCGGTCGCGGGCATAGCATCGGGCTATGCGATCTCACCGCCGGATCACCCTGCTCGCGACCCCGCTCCTCCTGGCCGCAGCCGCTTGTGCGCCCGTCGACGAGACCACCACCGGCAGCGGCGATCCGACGCCGAGCGAGGCCGTCGAGTCGCCGGCGGACGCCTGCGCCACGGAGTCGCTCCCGCTGAAGAACCCGGGCCAGCTGACGATCGGCACCGACACCCCGGCCTACGAGCCCTGGTTCTCCGGCAACGACCCCACCAACGGCAAGGGCTTCGAGTCAGCGGTGGCCTACGCGGTCGCCGAGGAGCTCGGCTTCTCCGCGGACCAGGTCACCTGGGTGAAGGTGCCGTTCAACAACTCCTACGCCCCGGGCGAGAAGCAGTTCGACTTCGACATCAACCAGATCTCGATCACGCCGAAGCGGGCCGAGGTCGTCGACTTCTCCGACGGCTACTACTCGGCCGCCCAGGCGGTGATCGCCCCGAAGAAGTCGGACGTCGCCGACGCGACCTCGCTCGAGGAGCTCAAGGACCTCAAGCTCGGCGCCCAGACCGGCACCACGTCCCTCACCGCGATCACCGACGTCATCCAGCCGGACCAGCAGCCGCTGGTGTTCGACGACACCAATGCCGCCAAGCAGGCGCTGCTGAACGGGCAGGTCGACGCGATCCTCGCCGACCTGCCGACTGCCTTCTTCATCACGGCCGTCGAGATCCCGCAGGCCACGATCATCGGTCAGTTCCAGCCCGCGACCGGTCAGACCGAGGAGTTCGGCATGCTGTTCCAGAAGGACAGCGAGCTGGTGCCGTGCGTGAACGAGGCTCTCGCGTCGCTGCGCGAGTCCGGCGAGCTCGAGCAGATCGAGAAGCAGTGGCTCTCCGACGTCGTCGACGTTCCGGTCCTGAACTGAGCCGGGGACCCTGTCGCCCGTGGATGACTGGTCCCCAAGCCAGCGTCAGGTCGAACGCGAGGCGGTACGCCGCCGGCTGAGCCTGCGTTCGGCCACCCTCGCCACGGTTGCGACGCTCGTGCTGCTGGTGGTCCTCGGCGTGGTCGTGGTGACTGCGCCCGGCTGGGAACGGGTCCAGGAGACCTTCTTGTCGTGGGAGGACGCGAAGGCGTCGTTCCCCGAGATTCGGGACGCGTTCTGGCTGAACGTGAAGCTGTTCATGCTCGCCGAGCCGTTGATCCTGGTTCTCGGGATCACCGTCGCCGTCCTCCGCGGGACCAGGGCGGCGGTGCTCTTTCCTCTGCGTGCGGTGGCGGTCTTCTACACCGACCTCTTCCGGGGGGTGCCGACCCTCCTGGTCCTCTTCGTGGTCGCCTTCGGGGTGCCCGCGTTGCAGCTCCAGGGAGTGACCAACGACCTGTTCTGGCTGGCGCTGGTCGCGTTGACCCTCTCCTACGGGGCGTACGTCGCGGAGGTCTTCCGGGCCGGCATCGAGTCGATCCACCCCTCGCAGGTGGCCAGCGCCGAGTCCCTCGGGCTCTCGCACGGCGTCGCGCTGCGCTACGTGATCGTGCCGCAGGCCGTACGCCGGGTCGTGCCCCCGCTCCTCAACGACTTCGTCTCGCTGCAGAAGGACACCGCCCTGGTCGCGTCCGTCGGCCTGCTGGACGCGCTGGGCACCGCGCGCAACTACGCCAACTTCAACTTCAACTACACGCCTTTCCTGGTCGCGGCCGCCTTCTTCCTGGCGTTGACCATCCCGCTCGCGCGGTTCACGGACTGGCTCGGCCGTCGGGTCGCGCGCCGGGAACGCGGAGGGGGTGGCCGATGAGTGAGCCGCCCCGTGGCGAGGAGCTTCTCCGCGTCGAGGAGCTGCGCAAGACGTACGGCGACAAGGTCGTCCTGCGCAACATCGACCTGACCGTCGCGCCGCACGACGTGATCTGCCTGATCGGCTCCTCGGGCAGCGGCAAGTCCACCCTGCTGCGCTGCCTGAACCTGCTCGAGACGGTCGACGACGGCGCGATCTGGTTCGAGGGCAAGGAGATCACTGACCCCCGTACCAACAAACGCGCAGTTCGCCGCCGGATGGGGATGGTTTTCCAGGCCTACAACCTCTTCCCGCACCTGACTGTGCTCGACAACCTCACCCTCGCGCCGCGCCGGGCGCACGGCGTCGGCAAGCGGGCCGCCGAGGACCGTGCGAAGGAGCTCTTGGCGCAGTTCGGGCTGGCCGACAAGGCATCGGCACATCCCGACCAGCTGTCCGGCGGTCAGCAGCAGCGGGCCGCGATCGCCCGGGCGCTGGCCACGGGACCGGCGCTGGTGCTGCTCGACGAGGTGACCTCTGCGCTGGACCCGGAGCTGGTGGGCGAGGTGCTCGACATCATCCGGGCGCTGGCCGAGTCGGGCACCACGATGATCCTGGCCACGCACGAGATGGCGTTCGCTCGGGACGTCGCCACCAAGGTCTGCTTCCTGGACAACGGTCAGATCCTCGAGCAGGGGACGCCGTCGCAGATCTTCACCGCCCCGGCCCAGGAACGCACCCGCCAGTTCCTGCGCCGCGTGCTGCCCTCCGCGCCCTGAGCGCGGGCTGGTGGTGCGCCCCCGCGCCTTCCAAGGGTCGCGCCGCGCGTCCGCCCTGCTCGCCGTAATGGGTCGCTCTGACCGGTTGTGGTCCGTCGGGGGCGGATTCGGCGACCGCAACGGGTCAGGGTGACCTGCTGCGGTGCCAGCCCGTCGAGGCTCTGGTCCCTCACTGCCTCCCCCGCGACTAGATGCGAGGTGGTTCGAGCACATGAACGGACTGACTCGGGCGTTCGTCGGGCTGGCGCTGGTCCTGACCACGGGGTGCGCCGCCGCCGAGGTGTCCTACGACCACAACCGGACCGATGTCGCCGACGCGCACGAGCTCTCCAGCCAGAGCCTGCAGGCGGTGGACATGGTGGCCACGGCTGGTCGGGGTCCACGAGGCGCAGATCCAGGTACTGGAGAGCCTCGACCTGGAGAGCCTCGCCGGCGGGTGACCTCGCAACCGTGACAGTCCTGGTGTCACAATCGCTTGCATGACGGACACGACGAGGCTTGGCCAGGGGACCGGTCCGCTCCGCGGCATCCGCGTGGTCGAGCTGGCCGGGATCGGCCCAGGTCCACACGCCGCGATGCTGCTGGCCGACCTCGGCGCCGACGTGATCCGCGTCGAGCGCCCCTCGGGTGCGACCAGTGCCGGCCCGAGGCAGACCGACCTGCTCACCCGGGGCCGCCCCAGCGTGGCGATGAACCTGAAGGACCCGCGGGCGGTGGAGACCGTGCTGGACCTGGTGGCGGGTGCCGACGTGTTCCTGGAGGGCATGCGGCCCGGTGCTGCTGAACGCCTCGGCCTCGGCCCGAAGGTGTGCCATGAGCGGAACCCGCGGCTGGTGTACGGCCGGATGACCGGTTGGGGCCAGGACGGTCCCCTCGCCCAGTCCGCGGGCCACGACCTGAACTACATCGCCGTCGCCGGAGTGCTGGACGGCCTGGGACAGTCGCCGGACCGTCCGCAGTTCCCGATCAACCTGCTCGGTGACTTCGGCGGCGGATCGACGTACCTCGTGATCGGCGTGCTCGCGGCGCTCCTCGAGGCCCGGGCCAGCGGAAAGGGGCAGATCGTAGATGCCGCGATCGTGGACGGCTCCGCCCACCTGGCCGCGATGCTCGCCAGCATGACCGCGGGCGGCGCCTGGAACCCGCGGCGTGGCTCCAACCTGCTCGACGGCGGCGTGCCCTTCTACGACCTGTACGAGACCGCCGACGGCCGCCACATGGCGGTCGGCTCGCTGGAGCCTCCGTTCTACGACGCCCTGATCGAGGGCCTGGGCCTGAGCGAGGAGGCGCCGGACCGGTACGACGTCAGCCGCCACGACGAGCTGCGAGCGACGATCGCCGCACGTGTCCGGGAGCGGACCCAGGCCGAGTGGACCGCTGTGTTCGACGGCACCGATGCGTGCTGCACCCCGGTGCTGCCGCTGACCGAGGCCGCCGAGCACCCGCACCTGCGGGCTCGGGGCACCTACGTCGAGCGCGACGGGATCGTGCAGCCGGCCCCGGCGCCGAGGTTCTCGCGAACGGGAGCCACGCTGGGGTCGGGGCCGAGCGTGCCCGGCGGCCAGACCCGATCGGCGCTGGCGGCCTGGGGCATCGAGGACGTCGACGCCCTGATCCACGGCGGGGTCGTGACCCAGGGCTGATCCGGCCTCACGGATGGGTAGATCTACCGATTGGCACAGGGGTGCCCAGGAGCGACGATGGTTGCATCGGACGGGAGAGGAGCACCCGATGTCCACCACTGCCGCTTCCACAGCTACCCATGTCATCGCGCCCGACGGGACCAAGATCGCCGTCTTCGTGTCAGGGACGGGACGTCCGCTGGTGGTCGTCCCGGGCACGACCTC
>JBFIWG010000262.1:0-5145 GCA_041606495.1 Nocardioidaceae bacterium | reverse complement strand
CGGCTCGGCGGCTATCCGGGCGCCTTCCGCGACCTGCTCGGCATCAGGGTCGAGGAGTTCACTCCGCTCCGTGAGGGCGAGCGGGTCCGGCTCAGCGACGGAACGACTGCCGACGTGTGGACCGAGCACCTCCACCTGGACGGGGCCGAGAGCCTCGCGACCTACCTCGACGGTCCGGTGCCCGGCGTACCCGCGATCACCAGGAACCAGGTGGGTGAGGGCTCGGCCTGGTACGCCGCCTGCCGACTCGACGACGCCGCGACCGGTGCCCTGGTCGACCGGCTGCTCGAGTCCGCGGGTGTCGTCCCGGTGGCCGCGACGGTCCCGGGTGTCGAGGTCGTGCGACGGGTGGCCGATGACGGCCGCTCCTGGGTGTTCGCCCTGAACCACACCGACGCCGCTGCTACGGTCGCCGTCCATGGCCACGACCTGGTCTCCGACAGCCGGGTCGACGGCAAGCTCGAGCTGGCGGCCGGCGCCGTCGCCGTCGTACGGGAGGAATGATGCTCGCCCAGCAGCGACAGGCACGCATCCTCGAGGAGCTCGACCGACGCGGCAGCGTCCGGGTGAGCGAGCTCGTGCAGCTGCTGGGAGTCTCGGACATGACGGTACGTCGTGACCTGGACACGCTGCGCCAGCGTGGCCTGCTCGACAAGGTGCACGGCGGCGCCACGCTTCGTGAGGAAGGCAGCACCGACGAGCCGGGGTTCCTCACCAAGTCGGCACGCGAGCTGGCCGAGAAAGAGGCGATCGCTGCCCGCGCCGCCACCCTGGTCGAGCCCGGTTCGGCAGTGGCGATCTCAGCCGGCACCACCACGCACGCGCTGGCGCGTCACCTCGTCGACGTCCCCGGACTGACCGTGGTCACGAACTCGGTATGGGTGGCCGACGTCCTGCACTCGTCCGGCCAGAACGGCACGACGGTCCTGCTCACCGGCGGGCTGCGCACCCCCTCCGACGCCCTGGTCGGGCCGATCGCGATCGAGGCGCTGCGGTCGTTGCACGTGGACGTGGTGTTCATGGGGGTGCACGGCATGGACGCCAAGGCAGGCTTCAGCACCCCGAACCTGATGGAGTCGGAGACCAACCGGGCCATGGTGGCGAATGCTCGCCGCCTGGTCGTGGTCGCGGACTCCACCAAGTGGGGCGTGCTCGGCCTGAGCTCGTTTGCTCCGCTCGAGCAGGCGGACGTCGTCATCAGCGACACCGCGCTTCCTCCGGAGGCTCAGCACGTGCTGGCCGAGCACGTGGGAGAGCTGATCCTGGTCGATCCCGCTCCCCGCCCGGCGCGCGACGACTCACACCACCTGACTGGCTGACCGCCTGGTGTCAGGCCATCTCGGGCACGTGCAGGTGCGCGAGAGCCAGCTCGTACTCCTCGACGGCGAGGACCTCGGCCCGTGCCTCCTTGCTGGCTGCAGCCCGAATCTGGTCCGCCATCGAACGGGTGTTGATGAGGGCGTCCTTGTTCTCGAACGTCACGGTCCCTACCGCCCTCCCGTTGACGCGGTCGACCATCATGCTGCCGCTGCAGAATCCCGGCATCTGCTCGACCTTGGGGAGTACGCCCATCCGGAACACCTCAACCAGGTGATCCATGTCAGCCGGGTCCAGGCGCAGCCAGGTCGTCCGGGCGCAGGCGCCCTCGCCGGTGTTGTGGTCACGGTGCATGGCCGCGATCTCCCACTCGGCCACCTCGGGCGTACCACCGAGCAGAGTTGCTGCTCGTTCACGCATCGGAGCGACGGCCTCGGCGGCGGCCCGCATGGCCTCCTCGGTTCTCCAGGCGCTGGTGGCGATACAGCGACCGGTCTCGCGGTTGACGAGCAACGACATGCCGATGCAGCCATCGATCTGACTCACGGCAGGGAGTACCTCGTCCCGGACGTGAGCGATGCCTGAGTCGATCGACTCAGGGTTTGCATTGAGTGTGGTGGAACGTGCGAACACGACCATCCCCCTTTGCGTCAGGGGCGGCGCCCCCGATGGCGCCACCGGTCACTGCCCACATTCCTCCCGCTGGTGGAGGGTGGCAATGCGGTCCAGACATCAGCCGAGGCCGGGGGCTGCGCCGCGCAAGACTGAGGTCGAGGCCGACGACGCCGTGTCCGCCCGCGCGCTCTGCGAGGTCAACCGTTCCTCAGCGACGGTACGGACAAGTTCTCCGTGGAGATCTTCGAGCTCGTCCAGATGTGACCGGCTAACGCAAGCGCTGGGCCAGCTCGGTCAGCGAGTCGACGGTCAGGTCGGGAGCCGTGAAGTACGACGGGTAGCGGCCGCCGTCGCGGCTGATCCAGGCCGTGGCCAGGCCTGCCCTGCCGGCACCGTCGATGTCCCACGGGTGGACGGCCACCAGCATCGCGTCCATCGGCTCGACATCGCACTCAGCGAGGGCGTACTCGTAGGCTCGGCCGGCGGGCTTCCAGGCACCGGCGTCCTCCACCGACAGCAGCCGCTCGAAGTTCTCCTCGAGCCCGGCCTCCCGCAGCAGCCGCTGCGCGACTCCTGCCGACCCGTTGCTCAGCGTGACCAGCCTGATCCCGAGGGCGGCGAGCTCCCTGATGCCCTCGGAGACGTCGGGGTGCACCTCCAGCGACGCGAAGCCCTGCATGACGTGGTCCACCGCATCCTCGAGGTCGCGGTCGAGCTCGACATCCCCGAGCTTCACCCGCAGCGCCTCGGCCGCGACGTCGGCGAAGCCGGCACTCGCGCCGACCGCGGCGAGGGCGAACCCGTCCCGGAGAAGCCCGGCGAACCAGGTGCCGGCGAGGTGCGGCGGCGCCCCCACATTGACGAAGCGTTCCCCCATTGGCGACATGTCGGACAGGGTCTCGTTCACGTCGAAGATGATCACCGCGGGGCGACGTGGGCCGTCCGGACTGATCGGGTGGTCCGAGCTCTCGACACTGCTCACTGCTCTTCTCCTCCATGTTGACCAGCACCCTCAAGGTCGACCGTTCCCGACCGCACCTGGATGTGTCCACCACGCAGGCTCTTGCGGGCCACATCGCGGGCGTCCCGTTCGAGGGCGGTCCAGGGGTGGGCGTCGATGTCGGCGCCGCCCAGGTGGCAGGCCCACCGGGCCAGCGGTGAGAGGACCGCCGCCCGACCGGTCGGCAGCTGCATGTCCACGACAGCGGCACGGCCACCCGGTCGGAGCAGCCCGATGGCGCCGCGCCAGGCCCGCAGCCAGTGGGGCATCAGCGACAGGGCGTAGGTGAACAGCACCCCGTCGAAGGGACGGTCGTCCTCGCCCGGCAGACCCTCGTCGGCCAAGGTCGTGGCATCGGCCTGCACCAACCCGACGTTCGACCAGCCGTACCGGCGTACCTTCTGCTCGGCCTGTCGCAACATGTCGCCGGACAGGTCGACGCCGACCACCCTCCCGGTCGGACCCACGACGTCCTGGAGGAGCTTGAAGTTCAGGCCCGTCCCGCAGCCCACGTCGAGCACCCGGTCACCGGCCCTGAGGTTCAGCCCAGCGATCCCGGCACGACGCCCCGCGCGGTAGACCGGCTCGGCCGACATGAGGTCGTAGGCCGCCGCGAAGCGTGTGTAGCGTGGAGGTCGTCGCATCTCGTCTCTCTTGCGATCGCGTGCCCGCTACGACAGCGGGAACATTCCGGACCGGTCGAAGGGTTCCCCAGCTGTGCAGCCGTCGAAACGAAACCCACCCGACGACGTGGACGTCCAGCGGTCGCACGCATTCACAACCTACGTCGAGCCCGAGCTCGAGGTGCTGCTGCGGGTCGCCCGGACGCTGACCGGATCGGCCGCGGACGCCGAGGACCTGGTCCAGGAGACCCTGGTCCGCGCGTTCAGGGCGGTGCACAAGTTCGACGGAGCCCACCCGCGGGCCTGGCTGCTGACCATCCTGCGCAACACCAACATGAACCTGCACCGGCGGCAGCGGCCGGGGCTCGTCGAGGACTGGGCGTCGCTCGGAAACCCGCGCCCGGCGTTCGGTGCCGCAGCGCAGGACAGTGCGGAGGATGCCGTCCTCAAGGACATCCTCAACGAGGACCTGGAAGTCGCTGTGAACAGCCTGGACGAGCGCTTCAGAACCGTGCTGCTCCTGGTCGACGTGGACCGGCTCAGCTATGCGGAGGCGGCCGATGCGCTGGGGGTGCCGGTCGGGACGATCATGTCGCGACTGAGCCGCGCCCGCGATCGGGTCCGCGCCCAGCTTCGCACCGCAGGCGCATCACAGGGGAGGAAGTCGTGATCACGTCCCTACGCCGGATGGCCACGTGCCACTGGTCCGCTCGGCGGATCCAGCGCTATCTCGACGCCGATCCATCAGCTCCGCTCGACCCTAGTGAGGTCAGACGACTGGAGGAGCACCTGGCCGTGTGTGCCAAGTGCCGCGAGGTGACCGACGAGCACCGGGCGCTCCACCGGGCACTCGCCCGCTGGTCCCAGCAGCGCCTGCCGGACCAGGCTGCGGTGGCCAGGATGAAGGACGTCCTGGAGCGCATCGTGCAGGAGGAGAAGTGACCGACCGGCCGTGGGACCTGCTCGTCGTCGGCGGCGGCACGGCCGGGATCGTGACCGCCAAGACGGCGGCCAGCCTGGGATCCCGGGTGCTGCTCGTCGAGCGTGAGCGGACCGGTGGCGACTGCCTGTGGACCGGTTGCGTGCCGTCGAAGTCGATCCTCGCCGCCGCAGCCGCGGCCGCCGATGCGCGCCGCGCGGGGCGATTCGGCGTCGAGGTCGGCCAGGTCGACGTGGACTTCACCAAGGTGATGGCGCACGTGCACTCCGCCATCGCAGAGATCGAACCCGTCGACTCGCCTCAGGCACTCGAGGACGCCGGCGTTACCGTCCAGAGCGGCGACCTCATCTTCACCGGTCCGCAGAGCGCGGAGGTCGACGGCCGGCAGGTGGACTTCGCGCAGGCCGCGATCTGCACCGGCTCCGCCCCGCTGCAGCCTCCCATCGCGGGGCTCGTCGACGCCGCGCCGTTGACCAGCGACACGGTCTGGGATCTCCGCAGCCTGCCCGCCAGGCTCGCGGTGCTCGGCGGAGGGAACATCGGCTGCGAGCTGGGGCAGGCCTTCGCGCGTCTCGGCTCCCAGGTCACGATCGTCGAGGGCGCGGACCGCATTCTCGGCAAGGAGGACGTGGCAGCGGCCAGAATCGTGG
>JBFIWG010000261.1:0-5156 GCA_041606495.1 Nocardioidaceae bacterium | reverse complement strand
GGTGAGCAGCCACGCTCTGGTGATCGTCGAGATGTGCGCCATGTGGTCCTCCGGTGCCGCCGAGCACCAGTTCACCCGGACGTTGCGCATGGTCCAGCTCGCCGAGGCGATGCGGGTCGTGTTCCCCGGTGGCGAGACCCTGGGCCGGCTCGGCCGGAACCGGGCGGTGGCCGTCGTACCCCGCCACCAGGATCTGGGGGCGTTCGTAGCGACCCTGCGCGACCTGGTCAACGACGTGGACCTCGGCGCGAACCAGGGGCGGGTCTGGATCGAGGGCCTGCCGCCCATCGCCGACTCTGCCGCCCGCCTGCTCGACGACCTGGCTCGCTGAGGCAGCTCCGGCGCCGATGCGCGCCAGGAGCTTCCTGTGTCGGCACCTTTCGGCGCCGGCACCTTGCGGTGGTGGCACCCCTTTTGTGTCCGGACCCCTGGATAGCCTGGCGACATGTGTGGTCGTTACGCGTCGAGTCGTCGCCCCGAGGACCTGGTCGAGGAGTTCGAGATCGAGCAGTCTGAGGTCAAGGAGACCCTGGCGCCCGACTACAACGTCGCGCCCACCAAGGAGGTGTACGCCGTCCTGGAGCGGCCGCCGTCGAAGGAGAAGGAGCGGCCGCCGCAGCGCCAGCTGCGCGTGCTCAGCTGGGGGCTGGTGCCTTCCTGGGCCAAGGACCCCTCCATCGGCAACCGGCTGATCAACGCCCGGATGGAGACCGTCGACGAGAAGCCCGCGTTCCGCAAGGCGTTCGCCTCGCGTCGGTGCCTGCTCCCCGCCGACGGCTATTACGAGTGGTACACCAGCCAGCAGGAGCCTGACGAGAGCGGCAGGAAGGTGCGGCCCAAGAAGCAGCCGTTCTTCATCCACCCGGCGGATGGGTCGGTGCTGGCGATGGCAGGTCTCTACGAGATCTGGCGCGACCCGACCCGCGACGATGACGACCCGGCTCGCTTCCGCTGGACCTGCACGGTCCTGACCACGAGTGCCGAGGACGAGCTCGGGCACATCCACGACCGGATGCCGCTGCTGGTGGAGAAGGACAGGTACGCCGCCTGGCTCGACCCGACCGTCTCCTCCGCCGAGCAGCTCAGATCCCTTCTGGTCCCGGCGGCACCCGGCCGTCTCGAGGCCTACCCCGTCTCGACGATGGTCAACAACGTCAAGAACAACGGGGCCGAGCTCGTCGAGCCGCTCGCCGCCGAGCCGCCGGACCCGGCATGATCGGTCCATGAGCGCCACCCGGCTCGTCCCCACGCCTCACGGCGACGCCCGCCTCGTCACCGACCGGGCCAGGACGCCCCTCGCGACCCTGCTCCTCAACCACGGAGCCGGCGGTGGCGTCGAGTCGCGAGACCTCGAGGCTCTGGCCGCCGAGCTGCCCCGGCTGGGGGTGACGGTGATCAGGCTCGAGATGCCCTGGAAGACGGCCGGCAAGAAGCTGGCTCCGCGCCCCGCGGTGCTCGACGAGTGCCTGCTCTCGGCCGCGCGCGCGATCCGCTCGCGTGCTCCGCTGGTTGTCGGTGGGCGCAGCGCAGGTGCTCGTGCGGCCTCGAGGTGCGCGCAGGAGCTGGGTGCGTCTGGGCTGCTCGCGCTCGCGTTCCCGTTGCACCCGCCGGGCAAGCCGGAGAAGTCGCGGCTGGACGAGCTGGCGTCCGCGGACGTGCCAACCCTGGTCGTGCAGGGGGAGCGCGACGCCTTCGGCCGGCCCGAGGAGTTCCCCGACGACGTCGACCTGACCGTCGTACCCGGGGCGGACCACGGCTTCCGGGTGCCGGCGCGCGGAGACATCTCGCAGGAGGACGCCCTGGGCATCATCGTCGAGGCGACGCTGGAGTGGATCGTCCGTGAGGCAGTCGGGAATCGAACCGCCTCCTGAGACGTTCAAGCCCTCAGAACCGCTTGTGTTGTCACTGAGAAGGGGGTTCTGGTGCTGGGAACGCTGCCGGACGTGCCCGATTCCGTCCGCTGCTCGGAGTCGGTGCTGAGGGCCCCGGTACCCTGGGGGGCAATGAATGACACAACGCCCAACCTGGACCCGGAGACAGCTGAGGCTCCGGAGACCGACGCGCAGAGGTCGGCGCGCTTCGAGCGTGACGCGATGCCCTACCTCGACCAGCTCTACTCAGCGGCCATGCGGATGACCCGCAACCCTCAGGACGCCGAGGACCTGGTGCAGGAGACCTTCGCCAAGGCCTTCGCCGCGTTCCACCAGTTCAAGCAGGGCACCAACCTCAAGGCGTGGCTGTACCGCATCCTGACCAACACCTTCATCAACTCCTATCGCAAGAAGCAGCGCGAGCCGCAGCAGGCGATGACCGAGGATGTCGAGGACTGGCAGCTGCACCGGGCGGAGTCGCACACCTCCTCGGGCCTGAAGTCGGCCGAGATGGAGGCGTTGGAGCGCCTTCCCGACAGCGACGTCAAGCAGGCCCTCCAGCGGCTGCCGGAGGAGTTCCGGCTGGCTGTCTACCTCGCCGACGTCGAGGGCTTCCCGTACAAAGAGATCGCAGAAATCATGGACACACCGATAGGAACCGTGATGTCGCGCCTTCACCGAGGCCGACGCCAGTTGCGAGAGATGCTCGAGGACTACGTGCGTGACCGTGGCCTGATGTCCGCCACCCGTGCCAACGGTGAGGGGGCCGCGTCATGAGCTGTGGCAAGCCGCACGACCAGGACTGCTCAGAGATCCTCGAGCGTGTCTTCTTCTTCATCGACAACGAGCTCGAGCAGGCCGACTGCGCCCAGATCCAGCACCACCTCGACGAGTGCGGGCCGTGCCTCGAGAAGTACGACCTCGAGCGGACCGTGAAGTCACTGGTGGCCCGGTCGTGCTCCGAGCATGCGCCCGAGAGCTTGCGCGACAAGGTGCTGTTGCGGATCCAGCAGGTTCACGTTGAGATCACCGAGCCCGGGTTCCGCACCGAGTTCGACCGCTGACGTAGCAGGACGCATCCGGGATCCATGCTGATGAGAAAGACCCCGTGCCGCTGAGCGGCCGGGGTCTTCTCTTCTACGCGCGGCTGCGCGCAAGAACGCCTCTGTCAGGCGTTGGGGCGCTTACCGTGGTTGGCGCCCTTCTTCTTGCGGGCGCGGCGCTTGCGGCCGGTCTTACCCATGGTGTCCTCCTCAACGCGAAGCCCTCGCCAGGTGGGAGGGCCAGCGACCATTCTCTCAGGTAGGCCCGCATTTCTGCCAATCGCCCCCGTGGGCGTCCACCTGCGACCCGGCGCTCCGATCGCCGAGCGGCTCGACGAGGATGGGGCCATGGAGACGGGACATAGCGCGACCCTGCAGTTCACGGTGTCCGACAACGACACCGCCGCGGCCCTCGGGTCCGGAGACCTGCCCGTGCTGGCGACACCGCGTCTGCTGGCCTGGTGCGAGGCAACCACTTGCGCCGCGCTCAGCGGGTCGCTCACGTCCGGCCGGACCAGCGTCGGTTCACGGGTGAGCCTCGAGCACCTAGCCGCCAGTCCGGTCGGTGAGGAAGTCTCGGTGCAGGCCACGGTCGGGTACGTCGACGGGCGGCTCGTGCGTTTCGAGGTGGTCGCCACCCATGCATCGGACGGCAAGCTGATCGGTCATGGCGAGGTGACCCGGGTCGTGGTGGACCGCGATCGGTTTCTGGCCCGGATCAGTCCAGCCGGAGCCTGAAGGCGAGCAGGTCGATGCCCTCGACCGGCGACCAGTCCCGTTCCGGTTCCCGCTCGAAACCGAGCCGCTGGTAGAGCCGGTGGGCCGCCGCCATCTGCCGCATGCTCGACATCACCAGGGCGTGGTAGCCGAGCTCGCGGGAACGTTCGATGCACCGCCCGACCAGGGCCTCGGCGATGCCGCGCCGGCGCGCCGCCCGTGCCACGCCCAGCATCCTGAACTCACCCTCGCCGGCGCGGGCGAGCTCGGCGAAGCGGGAGCCGGCGGGGCAGAACGTGACCGACCCGAGCACGGACCCGTCCTCCGAGGCCGCGACCCACACCTCGGCGTCGCGGGCCCGGGCTGCGGCATCGGCGAGCTCGCGGATGTAGTCGTCGTCGTGGGCGATGAAGCCGTCGTCGCGGTACGCCGCGACCGTGATCTGCCCGACCCGGTCGAGATCCTCGGGACGAGCCAGCCTGATCCGCGCCCCCATCACACCCCGAAGGTGTTGCGAGGGTAGACCGCGTCGACATCGGTGATCACGTTCACCAGGTACGGCGCGTCGGCCGCGAACGCCCGGTCCAGGGCCGAGCCGATCTGCCGCGGGTCGTCGACCAGCTCCCCGCCTGCTCCGAGCGCGGTGGCGACCTCGTCGTACCTCGTCCTGGGTGCCAGGTCGGCGACCACGTCGTAGCCGTAGAGCATCTGCATCGGCCCCTTCTCCAGGCCCCACGCGGAGTTGTTGCCGACCACGATCACCACCGGCAGGTTGTGCCGGACCAGGGTGTCGATGTCCATCAGGGACATGCCCGCGGCGCCGTCGCCGAGCAGGAGCACCACCTGCGACGACGGGCGGGCGACACGAGCCGCGATGGCCGCGCCCAGTCCCGCGCCGAGGCAGCCGTAGGGTCCCGGGTCCAGCCACCCGCCGGGACGCTTGGGCTCGACGAACTTGCCGGCGAAGGAGACGAAGTCGCCTCCGTCGCCGATGACCACCGCGTCGTCGGCGAGCCGGGGGAGCAGCTCGCCGTAGATGCGGGCGGGGTGGATCGGGTCGGCCTCGGCGCCCAGCAGCGCGGCGTCTCGTTCGGCGGCCGCGGACACCGTCTGCTGGAGCTCGCTAACCCATGGCGACCAGTCGGGCCTGCGCAGCTGCTGCTCCAGGGCCGCCTGCACGCCTTCGATCACCATGGTCAGGTCCCCGAACGCCGACGCGGCCAGGTCGGCGTGGCCGGACACCTGTCCCTCGGAGTCGGCGAGGTGCACCACCTTGGCGGCCGGTGAGCCGTCCTTGCCGCCGAAGACGCCGTAGCCGAGCCGGAAGTCCAGCGGCGTGCCGATCACGATGACCAGGTCGCTGTCCCCGAACGCCTTGCTGCGGGCCTTGGTCACCAGCAGCGGGTGCCCGCCAGGCACCAGGCCTCGCCCCATCCCGTTGGTGATCGTCGGCACCCCCGTCGACTCCACGAGCCGCAGCGCGGCCTCCTCGGCGCCGTCGGCCCACACGTCGGAGCCGAGGACC
>JBFIWG010000260.1:0-5175 GCA_041606495.1 Nocardioidaceae bacterium | reverse complement strand
GACCTCGACGACCCGGCGGTGCGCTACTTCGAGGTGGTGGTCGGGTCCCGCTCGCCGCTGGTCGGGCGGACCCTGCGAGACATCGGGTTCCGCTCGGCGTACCAGGCGGCCGTGCTCGGTATCCACCGCTCCGGACACCTGGTCGAAGGTCGACTCGGGACCACCACGATCCGGGTCGGCGACACACTGGTTCTGGTCTCCGACCCCGGCTTCAAGGAACGCTGGCGCGATCGCGCCGACTTCCTGCTCGTCGCCCAGCTGGCGGGCACCCCTCCGGTGGCGACCTCGAAGGCGTGGATCCCGGTCGGGCTGCTGCTCGGCGTGGTCGCGCTGGCCGCGACCGAGGTGGTACCGATCCTCGAGGGGGCACTGGTCGCCGCGCTTCTGCTCGTCGCCACCCGCGTGCTCTCCCCGCTCGAGGCCAGGCGGGCGATCGACATCGAGGTGATCGTGGTGATCGCCTCGGCCTTCGGGCTGGCGGCGGCGATGGAGACCTCCGGCTTGGCGGACACCATCGCCGGCGGGCTGGTCGGTGCGTTCGGGGGGATGGGCGACCGAGGGGTCCTGCTCGGGCTGGTGCTGGCCACGATCGTGCTCACCGAGCTGATCACCAACAACGCCGCGGCGCTGCTGATGCTGCCGATCGCAGTCCAGGCCGCCGCGGCTGCCGGACTCGACCCTCGGGGCGCGGCGATCGCGATCGCGGTGGCGGCGTCGGCATCGTTCCTCTCGCCGATCGGCTACCAGACCAACATGATGGTGTACGGGCCGGGCGGCTACCGGTTCAGCGACTACGCGCGGTTGGGCTGGGTGCTGACCGTTGTGGTCATCGTGGCCTGCGTGGTGCTGACGCCGGTGTTCTGGAGCGCCTGAGAGGAAGGCCCGGCTGCCGAGATCCGAGCCGCCGCGCTCGCCTCCGAGATGAGAGTCTGGGGTGTGGACTCGTCGACGATCCGGGTGGGCATCGGTGGGGCCGCTGTCGTCGGCGTTGCCTTCGGCATGGCCCGCTACGCGTACGGGCTGACTCTGCCGGACGTGCGCTCGGAGTTCGGGCTCTCCGAGCTGCTCCTGGGACTGATCGCCAGTGGCACGTTCGCCGGCTACCTGATCGGTCTGCTCTCCGCGCCGCGTCTGGCCTCCCGACAGGGTCCACGGGCGCCGACGACCGTGGGTGGCGTGTGCGGGATCGTGGGGTGTGCGACCGTCGCGCTCGCACCGTCACCCTGGGTCCTTGCGGCAGGTGCAGTGCTCGGCGGCAGCGCGGCGGGGTGGGTGTGGGCGCCGTACTCCGACATCGTCTCCGAGGTGGTGCCACGTCGCCACCGGCCGACCCTGCTGGCGGTGATCACGACGGGGACCAGTGCCGGGTTGGTCGGCCTGGCTGCGCTGGGCATGCTCGGGGCTCTGGTGTCATGGCGGCTGACCTGGGCGGGCATTGCTCTGAGCGCCGCTGTCGCCGCGTTCGTGAACCTGCGTACCGTGCCCCGACTGAAAGCTCGTCGCAGCGACACGAACACGCCGCGTCGGCCACTGCTGCGCCGAGCCATGGTCCGACCGCTCGCGTACGCCGTGCTCTACTTCGCGGCCATCACCGTCTACTTCACCTACGCCAGCGACGCCGCCCGGAGCGGCGGGCAGGCCGCGTCGGCTGCGGCCGCGCTGTTCGCCGTCATCGGTGTCGGCGGACTGATTGCGGTACGCACGGGCCGGATGGCTCGTGCTTTTGGTTCATCCGTAGTCGGCGGGGCGAGCATCTGCGTGGTCGGAGGCGCCCTTGTCCTGCTCTCCATCGGGCGTGCGTCGCTGCCCCTGGTCCTGCTGTCGGCGCTGCTGTTCGGGGTGGGCTACATGGTCGGCTCGGCGGTGCTGGCGATCTGGACTGCCCGGGTGGTCGCGGATCGCCCCGGTGACGGCTTCACCGTGACGCTGGTGGTCGGTGCGGCCACCTCGATCGCGGTCCCGGTGGTGATGGGCGCACTGATTCCCGTCGTTGGGCTGCCGATGATGCTCGTGCTCACTGCCGTAGTTGCTGTAGTCGGCGCCGTCATCGTCACGTTCCTGCCGCGACCCAGCTCGCTGGCTGCTCGACAGCGAAGCCGACCCTGACGGACGAGCGCCGTCATCGCAGGTGACAGCACGCAGCGCTGCGTAGCGGCGTAGGCTCACTAGCCGAACACGAACAGAGGTGCGACATGACGGCGAGCCGCTCAGCTCGTGAACGGAAGGCCGCCTTGGAGGCAGGTCCTCTGGCGAAGGTGAAGATCGACCTCGATGCGGACAGGCAGTTCGTCTACAAGATCAGCTGCACCGAATGCGTCGTCAGCGGCAGCCGCAACTGGTCGGCCTATCGCCCCGGTGCCGACAACGGGTTCATGGCCGCGATGGATCGGTGGATCTTCCACCTGAACGAGAAGCACCCCGGGGCCGACGCGCCCTGCATGGCCTTCTTGCCGGCCGCCCAGCAGCGCTTGCACCAGCGGCGCGAAGAGCGTGAGGCCGACTCGGCCGACTCGGCCGCCTCGTCCGTTGGGAATGACTGAACCTGGTTTCTCATGGGTCCGCCGAGGCCTCGGGCTCTTCCCCGTCTCGGCGCCGCCCGCTTCGCTCGGCTACGCCGTCCGCCAGCGCCGTACCTGCGCCGTCATACAGCCCGAAGACCGAGTGGACGTGCTCGCTGAGCTCGGCGGCCTCGTCGTCGTACTGCGCGATGGCCGCGATGGTGCCGGCGAACTCACTGGCCTCCAGCTGCTTCATGGCCGCAAGGTTGCTGCCGTGGAACGGCATCGCGAGAACGGCGATGTCCACGGTGCCGGCACGGGTGAGTCGGTGCCAGAGGTCGGGGTCGGTAGCGTCCCCCTCGATCACGTCGAGGCCTCGCTCGCGAAGCTGATTGGCGCGCTCCTCCCGGCTCTCGATGCCGACGACGTGCAGCCCGTAGGTGTCGACAAGCTGGTGGTACGCCGCCTGGCCGACCCGCCCCATCCCGAACACCACCGCGTCCGCACGGCCGACGTCGATCGGCCGGTCGTCGGGGTGCAGACGCAACGCGTCCTGCGCCGGCATCCGCCGCTCGGCGAAGGCGACCAGCCAGCGGGTGCGGCGGTTGACCAGGACCGAGAGGATGAAGCTCATCGCGACCGCGCTGCCGATGACGGCCAGCCAGTCCTCAGAGATGAAGCCGGCCGAGGCCCCGACGACGACCACGATGAGGCCGAACTCTGAGTAGTTGGCGAGCACGGTTCCGGCCATCACCGAGGTGCGGTGCCTCATGCCCTGCAACCAGAGCAGGGCGATGAACCCGAGAGACTTGAGCGGGATCAGCAGCAGGAGCAGTACCGCGAGCAGCAGGTCCGCGCTCGAGGGGATACCGGTGAACCCGATCGAGAGGAAGAATCCGACCAGCAGCAGCTCCTTGATCGAGAACAAGGCCTTGGATAGTTCATCCGCACGTGGCTCGTTGGCGAGCAAGAGGCCGATGACCAGGGCGCCGAGGTCGCCCTTGAGCCCCACGGCCTCGAAGAGCGCGTAGCCGGGGCCCAGCGCGAGGGCCACCCCGAACAGCGGCATCAGCTCGTCGTGCCCGAGCTGGCGCAGAAGCCGCCGCATCAGCCATGCGGCCGGCAGCAGCAGGATCAGCAGTATTGCCCAGGGGCTCGGTGGCGACGCCTTGGCGAGGACCAGGAAGACGACAGCGCCGACGTCCTGGATGACCAGGATGCCAACCGCCGTCCGTCCGAACCGGGACCGCGCAGAGCTCTGATCCTCCAGGACGGTGACGACCAGCACGGTGCTGGAGAACGACAGGGCAAAGCCGATCACCAGCAGGGCGCGCCAGTCCTGTCCGCCGAGCAGGCCGATGCCGATCAGCGCCAGGACGGCCAGGTACGCGAGGCTGAGCGCCACCGTCATGCTCATGTGCACCACGGCGGTCAGCCACACCTCGCGGCGGATCAGGACGCGCACGTCCAGCTTGAGGCCGATCCCGAACAAGAGCAGCGCAACGCCGAGGTCGGAAATCGTGTCGAGCGCTGGCAGCTCTGGCACCCCCGCGCCGTGCAGGGCGAACCCCGCCACCAGGAAGCCCACCAGGGGTGGCAGCCGCAGGGCAGCGGCCGCGAGACCGGCCACGAGCGCCGCCAACAGGACCAGGCTGAGATCAGTCATCGGGGCGTCTCGTCGGTCGAGGACAGCGTCGTGGAGGTGGGTCGCCACCGCCCAGCTGCACGCTCCCGGAGTCGGCGAGGACCCCGGGTGAGCTGCTCCAATCCCCCGCCGAGGGCAGGTCGCGAAGGGATTGCGGCATGCCAACGATGTTGGCACAGAAATCCACTCACCTGCCGCGACCAGGCGGTGTCCCAACCGCAATCAGTCGCTGGACCAGACGGATGCTCGGCGCGGCAAGCTCGTACCTTCGGGGCATTCGGCCGTCGCGACCACCGGGTCGTTCTCCTCAGTCGATCGGGATGAGCTGGCACTGGGCCGGCAGCGGACGGCACCGGGCCATTCGCTCGCGACCGCGGTCGTCGGTCACGGTGGAGATGAGGTGGTTGTCGTCCTCCCAGACCCAGGTCCGCACTTTGAACTGCCACCCGTCCGGCGCGGTGAGCGTGGCCGACTGCTCGCCTTCCAGCGTGCCGACCTCGAGCGACGAAATCGATGTCACCTCGCCGCCCGTGGTGCCGATCGGGGTCCAGGCCAGCCATGCGCCATCAGGGCTCACCGCGAGGTCGTCGTGCTCGGGGAGCTCCCCGACACGAGTCAGTGCGCCCCTCTCGGAGATCGACGCGAGGTACGGCTGTCCGCCGTCGACGTCGCCGGCGACCAGGCCCGCGGAGGTCGCCGCAAACACCATCTGCCCCGACAGGGTGTCGGCCACCAGCTCCTGGGACCAGGTGAGGTAGCCGTTGCCCCGCCGGATGACCACCTTGCCGTCGTCCGTGACGGCCACGACGTAGGCACCCACGTCCCACTTCACCGGCCCGAAGTTCGTGGGAGTGCCATCGACGTTCCGGCCCGTCCGCGTGTCGACAACGGTGAGGATCCCCTCCCCTGTCTCGACACGGACCACGGCGACGTACCGGCCGTCCGGTGAGATCTTGGGGATGACGTCCTCGCCGTTGGGCAGCTCGTTCGGCTGCGGCCCGCGACCCCACCACCAGGTGTAGTCGTCGCGGT
>JBFIWG010000259.1:0-5183 GCA_041606495.1 Nocardioidaceae bacterium | reverse complement strand
GCACGATCGAGGACTCCAACGACGCACGACGGGCCGCCGACGTGATCGGGATCCCCTTCTACGTCTGGGACATGAGCGACCGCTTCCACGAGGACGTGGTCGAGGACTTCATGGCCGAGTACGCCGAGGGGCGCACCCCGAACCCGTGCCTGCGCTGCAACGAGAAGATCAAGTTTGCGGCCGTGCTGGAGCGGGCAATGGCGCTCGGGTTCGACGCGGTAGCCACCGGTCACTACGCCCAGCTGGTCACCGGCGAGGACGGGCTGATCCAGATGCACCGCGCCGTGGACATGGGCAAGGACCAGTCCTACGTGCTCGGCGTGCTCACCCAGGAGCAGCTGGCGCACTCGCTGTTCCCGCTCGGGGACAGTCGCAAGGAGGACATCCGGCTCGAGGCCGAGCGGCGCGGCCTGTCCGTGGCCAACAAGCCCGACAGCCACGACATCTGCTTCATCTCCGACGGCGACACCGCGGGCTGGCTGCGGGAGAAGCTCGGCTCGGGTTCCGGGGAGATCGTCGACCACGCCACGGGGGAGGTGCTCGGTGCGCACGAGGGGACCTTCGGTTTCACGATCGGTCAGCGCAAGGGCCTGAAGATCGGCCGGCCGGCGCCCGACGGCAAGCCCCGCTACGTCCTGGACATCGAGCCGGTCTCCGGCACGGTGACGGTCGGCCCGCGTGAGGAGCTCACCATCGACCACATCAGTGGGATCAAGCCCCGATGGTGCGGCACCGTGCCGTCGGAGCCGCTGCACGGCACAGTCCAGCTGCGCGCCCACGGCGAGGAGCATCGCGCCGTGGTGACCGTCGACGGTGACCGCGTCGTGATCGAGCTGCTCGAGCCGGCGCAGGGGATCGCCCCGGGTCAGGCCGCCGTGATCTACGAAGGGTCCCGCGTCGTCGGGTCGGCCACGATCGCCTCGGCGGTCCGCCGGGCGACGGCGGACGCATGAGCGTCGTAGCCTCCGGCATCGGCTCGATGCCGGGTGAGGACGCAGAGGCGTACGCCGAGGCGCTGCGCGTCGTGCTCGGCGAGCTGCCCGACTTCCCTCACCTGCCCGAGCTGCCGGGCCGTGGTGCCGCGGCGGACATGACCGGTCGCGCGCTCGCGATCGTCACCGAGCTCGGGGCCGACCTGCAGCCTGCCGGCTGGAGGCTCACCGACGCTCCAGGGGTGGACCAGCGGCGTGCGCGCTCCCTGCTGGCTCAGGACCTCGACCTGGTCGAGGAGCAGACGCAGGGCTTCCAGGGGCGGTTCAAGGTCCAGGTCGCCGGACCGTGGACCCTGGCCGCGACCGTGGAGCGGCCACGAGGCGATCGGATCCTGGCCGACCACGGGGCGCGGCGCGAGCTCGCTCAGGCGCTCGCCGAAGGGCTGACCCAGCACGTTGCGGACGTGCAGCGCCGGATCCCCGGCGCGAAGATCGTCGTCCAGATCGACGAGCCCGCACTCCCGAGCGTGATGAGCGGTCGCGTCCCGACCGCCTCGGGATTCTCCCGGCACCGCTCCGTGGATGCTCCCGTGGCTTCAGCTTCTCTGGAATGGGTCCTCTCGGCGGTCACAGCGGCAGGCGCCACACCCGTGGTGCACTGCTGCGCCGCCGACGTACCCATCGGTCTGCTGACCGGCGCCGGGGCGGCCGGAGTCTCTGTCGACCTCGGCGCGCTCTCACTGGGTGCGTACGACGAGCTCGGCTCCACCCTTGAGAAGGGACACCTGGTCATGCTCGGCGCGGTGCCGTCGACCGCGCCGTCCGGCTGGCCGTCGGACCGTGAGCTCACCGAGCGGGTGCTGCGTCTGCTCGACATGCTCGGCTTCGACGCCGAGGACGCCGGCGACCGGCTGGTCATCACGCCGTCCTGCGGCTTGGCGGGAGCCGGTTCCGACTGGGCGCGCCAGGCCTACACCCTCAGCTCCCGACTGGCCCGGAACCTGTCGTCGAGCTGAAGGACGACGGGCGAAGCTGACTGTCGGTGCCCTGTCCTAGGGTCCTGAGCATGGACGTAATCCTGATTCCAGGCTTCTGGCTCGACGCTTCCTCGTGGGACGCGGTGCTTCCCGTGCTGCAGAAAGCCGGACACCGAACCCACCCGTTGACCCTCCCGGGCCTTCAGTCCCCGGACGCGGATCGTTCCAAGGTCAGCCTGCGTGACCACGTCGACGCTGTTGTCTCCGTCATCGACTCACTCGGTCCCGAGGAAGTGGTGCTGGTCGGACACTCGGGCGGGGGTGCCATCGCACACGCAGCGGTGGACGCCAGGCCGGACCGGGTCGCGCGCGTCATCTACGTCGACAGCGGACCGCTCGGCGAGGGCGCCTCGATCAACGCGGACCTCCCGGTGGTGGACGGGGAGATCCCGCTGCCCGACTGGTCGGCGTTCGGTGAGGAGGACCTCGTGGACCTCGACGACCGGATGCGCGCGGAGTTCCGCGAGCGGGCCGTGCCGATGCCGGTGGGTGTGGCCCGAGATCCGCAACGGCTCACCGACGAGCGGCGCTACGACGTGCCCGTGACGGTGATCGCGTGCGAGTTCCCCAGCGCTGTGCTGCGCGAGTGGGTGGCTCAGGGACACCCGTTCGTCGCGGAGCTCGCTCGGATCCGCGAGGCGGACCTCGTGGACCTACCCACCGGCCACTGGCCGCAGTTCACCCGTCCCGAGGACCTCGGGAAGCAGATCGTGTCCGCCCTCGACCGGGGTTGAGGGCGGGCGTCAGCGGGACGGCTGGGCCACGGCGGCTGTCGGCAGCTGCGCGCGGTCCAGTGCCTGCAGCAGGTCGACGGTGAGGTCGTCCACGTGCTCGAGGCCCACCGAGATCCGGACGACGGCGGCGCTCGGACGAGCCTCGGGCGCGACCGGACGGTGGGTCAGGGAGGCCGGGTGCTGCACCAGGGTGTCGACCCCGCCGAGCGAGACCGCGTGCGTCGCCAGCTCGACGGACTCCACGAAGCGGGCTGCGGCCTCGTAGCCGCCGTGCAGCTCCAGGGCCAGCAGGCAGCCGCCACCGGCCATCTGTCGGCCGATCACGCCCAGCGGGTCGTGGCCCGGGAGGCCCGGGTACATCACCCGAGCGACCGCGTCGTGGGCACCGAGGCGCTGGGCGAGCTGGTGCGCGGTCCCCTGCTGGGCGCGGACCCGGACCGGCAGCGTGCGCAGGCCGCGGTGCAGCAGGTACGCCGCGAACGGGTGGAGGATGCCGCCGGTCAGCGCCCGGACCTGTCGCAGGGAGGCCGCCCACTCCTCGTCGCAGGCCACCACCCCACCGACCACGTCGCCGTGACCGCCGAGGAACTTCGTAGCGCTGTGCAGCACAAGGGCCGCCCCGTGACGGGCCGGCTGCTGCAGGACTGGCGTGGCGAACGTGTTGTCGACGAGCACCGGGACATCGCCCGCGGCCGCGACCACGGCCTCGATGTCGACCAGCTCCAGAGTCGGGTTGGCCGGGGTCTCGACGACGACGAGTCCGGTGTCGTGCTGGACCGCGGCGGCGATGTCCTCGACCCGCTCGCACCAGGAGACCGTCGTACCCAGGATCCCGGTGGCCAGGACGTGGTCGCTTCCGCCGTACAGCGGGCGCAGTGCCACGACGTGCGAACGGCCGCGGTTGACCGAGGCGATCAGACAGGCGGTGAGAGCGGCCATGCCCGAGGCGAAGCCGACCGCGTGGGTGCTCTGCTCGAGCTCGGCGAGCGCTGTCTCGAAGCGGGCGACCCCGGGCTGCCAGAGTCGCTGGTAGACCGCGGACTGGCCGTCCTGAAGGCTGCCGCCGGTGGCGAGGTGCTCGTAGGCGTCGCCGCCGGTCTCGACCGAGGGGAGCGGGTTGGTCGAGGAGAGGTCGATCGTCGGGACGTGGGAACCGGCCTCTGTGACGCCGTCCATCCCGGCGTGGACGGCGGTGGTCTCGAGGTGCCTGAAGGAGGTCGTCATGTCGCCTAGGGCAGCATTATCTGCACGATGTGACAACAACGACTCTGCAAAGTTCGATCATGCGGCACTATTGTCGAAGGAACTGCAACGAGTTGAGGAGTGCCGCCCGTGCCGTCGAAGAAACCCGTACTCGACCGGGTGGACCGGGCCCTGCTCCGGGCGCTCGCCACGGACGCACGGGCCTCGGGCGCTGCGCTGGCCGCCGCGGTCGGGGTCGCGGAGTCCACCGTCTCGCTGCGGCTGCGGAACCTTCGCGCGAGCGGACTGATCCGCGGATACCGCGCCGACATCGACCTGTCCGTCGTCGGGCTGTCGTTGCAGGCGCTGATCGCGGTGCGCCTCGGGCAGCATGGTCGCAAGCAGGTCGACGCCTTCCGCACGGCCGCACCTTCCTGGCCCGGTGTGTTGGCGATGTACCACACCGCCGGCGCGGACGACTACCTGCTCCACGTGGTGGCGCGGGACGCGGAGGAGCTGCGTGACTTCGTGCTGGAGTACCTCGCCACGCACCCCGCCGTGCAGCACTCGGAGACCAACCTCATCTTCGAGCGGGTCGAGGGCACGGGCTGGCAGGCCCTGGTGGCAGAGGAGGGCTGAGGTGGCCCGGGTCAGCGGCTGACCTGGTTCTGCACGAAGGACAGGGACCGCGAGGCCGCGAACTCGTTCCAGTCGGAGATCTTGCGGAACATGTAGTGACCGGCACGACCCATGTCGACGAACTCTGTCGACGCGGCGACCGACCCCGCCCGTCGTACGAACTCCTGGGTCTGCCGGGCCGAGGTGATCTTGTCCGTGCGGCCGTGCGCGGCGGCCAGGTGCTTCCCGGCCAAGGCGTGGTTCGCTTCATCGGCCGGCAGCCACGGTGCCAGCGCGACTACACCGGTGACGTTCGCGTCGTCGGCGACGGCCGCCGCCGTCCGAGCCCCCATCGAGTGCCCGAGGAGTACGACGGGCAGCGAGCCGAGCTCGCGGCGTACCTCGTCCAGCGCCCACCTGGCATCGGGCACCGGGGAGGGCGGCCCTGCCACGTGGTCGTTCCACCCGCGCTGCCGGTAGCGCAGCAGCCAGATGCTGACTCCGGCCCCGGTCAGCCGGTCACCGATGTGGTCCATCATCCAGGCCGAGCGGCGCCAGGAGGCGCTCTTGTCGCCGACCGGGTCGAGGCTCTTGGCCTTTCCGCCGTGCAGCATGAGCACCAGACCGCTGGGACGGCCGGGAGCGTCACGGCGAGTGAGGGCATGTTCGTGCATGCGTCG
>JBFIWG010000258.1:0-5189 GCA_041606495.1 Nocardioidaceae bacterium | reverse complement strand
TTCAGCAGACCCTTTTACGCCGGCGGACTGATCTCGCGTGGCTCGGTCCTGCGCAGCGCGTACGCCCAGTTCGTCTTCCTCGTGGGCGGCGCCGACCACGACCAGATGGAGAAGATGCGCGAGTTCCTCTCCGAGCTGTGCGCCGGGTGGAACGTGCAGACGGTGCGCGAGATCGTGGCCGACACCCTGCACAACATCGTCGACCCGCTGGTGTTCGACGAGGCGGTCTCGCTGATCACCGAGCACCAGCTCGCGGGACGCGACGTCGTGATCGTGTCCGCTTCGGGCGCCGAGGTGGTCGAACCCATCGGGGAGATGCTCGGCGCGGACGCCGTCATCGCGACCCGGATGGAGATCGAGGACGGCAAGTACACCGGCGAGATCAGCTTCTACGCCTACGCCCAGAACAAGGCCACCGCCATCCAGGAGCTGGCTGAGGCGAAGGGGTACGACCTCGAGCGGAGCTACGCCTACAGCGACTCGGTCACCGACGTGCACATGCTCGAGATCGTCGGCAACCCGCACGCGGTGAACCCCGACCGCGATCTCCGCAAGCACGCTGCCGTGCACGGCTGGCCGATCCTGGTCTTCGACAAGCCGGTGACCCTCCGGAGCCGGATGCGACTGCCCACGGGCAAGCCCACCTTGGCCGCGCTTGCCCTGGGTACGGCGGTGGCGGTAGGCGGTGCGATCTACCTCGGAGCACGCCGTCGCGACGGCCAGGACTGACCCACGGGCCCGTCGCACGACGCACAATCTCGTCGCTTTGCAAGCTGTCACTAGACCAGCGAGATGGGGCCTTGTCCCGTTTGCGCATCTGGCGTACAAAGGACTTACAACTACAGACCCGCACGTGAACCAGGTACCCACGCGGCGACCTACCCTTCCTATGGGCGTTGTCTTACGGGTTTACCCGAAGCAACATTTTCGGTGCACGCTTGGTAGCCAAGGATCACGTGTCAGCGGCGGCACTCCTGATCATCGATCGGAGTGCCGCTCGCATGTCCGGGTCGGTTCAGGCGCGAGCGACGGGGCTCGCCTCCGCGCCCGCCGCGTAGGCCTCAGCGGCGTACAACAGCCACGAGTGCACTCCCGACGCCCCACCTTCGCGGTAGCCCCGCAGGTTGGACTCGTACTCCCGACGCAGGGCCAGGTGTCCGGCCTCCGGGACCACCAGGGACTTCGGGTCGACCCCGCGAGACACGAGCACCAGCCGCTCGGCCGCACGGGCCACGATCCCGTTGTGGGACACGAACGGCGCCGAGGACGCCAGCTCGGCGTGCACCACAGCGGCGACCACCAACGCAGGTGCTCCGGTCTCGGCGACCAGAAGTCGCGCCAGGTCCCCCAACCGGGCGGCGCTCTCCGCGCTTCGCGGGCGACCGAGGTCCTCCTCGGCACAGGCGCCCTTGCCGGCCAGCGTGTGCAGGCGGGCGAAGGCCTGGAGCGGCGCCTGACCGAGCGCGGGGACGAGTGCCAGCATCTCGGTGCTGACCCGGACCGCGGCCTGCACCATCGGGCCACCTTCGCCGGAGCGGACGTCGTCGAGGCCGGCGTCGGAGCCCTCGAGCGCCGCGCTCGCGTGGGCGCCGATCAGCAGCGACTCGCCGGTCAGGTCAGGCGCGCTCTGGCGAAGGCCACGGTCGCGCAGCAGCGCGTCGATACCGTCGCGGGTGGCAGCCATGGCCGAGGCCACGCCTTCCAGTCCGGCCAGCCGGGCGAACGGGTCTGCTGCTGAGTCAGGCACGCGCGCAGGCTAGCCGAGTGATCTCGCGGTCGCGTCAGCCGGCCTGCGCGGGGGCGCTCGAGGTCCCCCGCGATGAGCCGGCGACGGAAAGAGCTCAGGGTGTACATCAGGGTGTCGGGGTGGCGGTGCGGGCTCGTCCGCGCAGCCGACAATGGCCCGCTCAGGCGTCGGGGCCCTTGGTGCGAACCTCGGCCACGTGGGTCATCGCCTCGCGCAGCTCGGTCAGCCAGTCGTCAGCGTGCTGACCGACCAACCGCACGCACCAGGCGAGGGCGTCTGCCCGGGACCTGGCCACGCCCGCGTCGACGAGGGTGTCGAGGACCTGGCGCTGAGGCTGACGGAGCCGGGTCATCACGGGTACGGCGATGTGGGTGAACAGCTCGCGGTGGTCGCCCACGTTCACACCCCAGGCCACCTTCTTCTCGAACCGGTGCTCGGCCTCCCGCGCGATGGAGATCCGCCTGTCTCGGGTCTCCTCGCGGAACGCCTTGGCCCGCCCGGCGCGAGCCTCCGCGGCCTCGGCCTCGCCGGCACCCTCGGGCAGCTGGACGTCGGGGACGGTGAGCATGACCGTGATCTCCTCACGGTCGATCGTGATCGCGGGCGCGTCGGTCTGCCACTCCTCGGGCAGCCGGCCGGTGAACCAGCCCCGGACCCGCTCCTGTGCCTTATCGGTAATCATGTAATCATCATTACTCGCTTGTCCAAACTGCGCCAGACCGGTGGGCCCACTTGATAGCCTCACGCTCGATGAGCCAGCTACCCTCCCCGCGGCGCGACGTCGAGCGGTCCCGGTCCTTCGACCTGGTCGCGGACGCCTACGACCGGGCGCGTCCGTCGTACCCACGGGAGGCCGCCGAATGGCTCGCAGGGGGCGAGCGGGCGGAGGTGGTCGAGCTGGGCGCCGGCACCGGCAAGCTCACCGAGCAGCTGTGCGCACTGGGGCACGCGGTGACCGCGACCGACCCCTCCGAGGCGATGCTGCGTCGGCTCCGGACCCGCGCCCCGCAAGCCCGTGTGGCCGCCGCAACGGCCGAGCACCTCCCCCTCCGCGCGCGGTCCGTCGACACCGTGGTTGCCGCGCAGTCGTTCCACTGGGTCGACCTCGACCGAGCCCTGCCGGAGGCGGCCCGGGTCCTGCGGACGGGCGGCGTTCTTGCGCTGGTCTGGAACGAGCGCGACGAGCGGATCCCGTGGGTGAAGCGGCTCGGCACCCTGGTCGGGCGGCCGATCGGGTTCGCCGAGGTCGTCGCGGCCCTCGAGCAGTCCGACCTCTTCGAAGCGGTCCAGAGGTCCACGTTCCGGTTCTGGCAGCCGATGACCGATCAGTCACTGCGAGAGCTGGTGGTCTCGCGGTCGCACGTGGCGGTGATGGCCGACATCGAGCGCGACCGCCTCCTGCGCAGCGTCGGCGAGCTCTACGACGAGTACGGCCGCGGCGCCGACGGCATGCTGATGCCCTACGTCACGCACGCGTTCCGGGCCGTCGTACGCCCCCAGCCCGACCCGCCGGAGCCGGCGCCCGTTCATCCCGACGACGTCGACACCGACGCTCTGCTGATCGACTTCAGGTAGGAACCGCCATGCGCTCCTGGCTCGGCTGGTTGCGACCCGGCCACCTGGGCACCGAGTCGGACCGGGCCACGTTCCGCACGCTGCACACGGCTTCGCTCGCCGCTCCCCCGCTGCGTGCCGGACTGACCGAGGTCTCCGCCAACAAGTCGGTCCGCTTCCTGCGCGAGCTGCTCGGCGCCCCGGCCGTGGCGCTCACCGACACCGGCTCGCTGCTGGCCTGGGACGGTCGGTTCAGCCACCACGGCGACCAGTGCGTGACCCTGGCCCGGAAGGCCGTCGAGGACGGGTCGACCGCCGTCGGCGACCGGTCCGACATCCCCTGTGACGACCTGCAGTGCGTGCTGCGGCACGTGATCGTGAGTCCGCTCATCGTCGAGGAACGGGTTGTCGGGACCCTGCAGGTCTTCGCACCGAGCGCCTCGGCCGGCCTGGTCCGAGCGACGAACGAGGTCGCCCGATGGGTCTCCGCGCAGCTGGAGCTGGCCGAGCTGGACGCGTCGCGCACCCGGCTGATGGAGGCCGAGGTGCGCGCACTGCGGGCCCAGATCAGTCCGCACTTCATCTACAACTCCCTGACCGCGATCGCCTCGTTCGTCCGCACCGATCCCGAGCGCGCGCGAGAGCTGCTGCTGGAGTTCGCAGACTTCACCCGCTACTCCTTCCGCAGGCACGGCGAGTTCACCACCCTGGCCGAGGAGCTGCGCTCGATCGAGCGGTACCTCGTGCTGGAGAAGGCCCGCTTCGGCGAGCGGCTGCAGGTGACGCTGCGGGTTGCGCCGGAGGTGCTGCCGGTCGCCGTACCCTTCCTCGCCCTGCAGCCGCTGGTGGAGAACGCCGTCAGGCACGGGCTCGAGGGCAAGCCCGGCGAGGGACACATCACGATCATCGCCGAGAACTACGACCGTGAATGCGTGATCTCGGTCGAGGACGACGGCCTCGGCGAGGAGCCGGACCGGGTACGACGGGCGCTGGCCGGAGACGCGTCGATGGACTCGGTGGGCCTGGGCAACGTGGACGAGCGGCTGCGCTCGGCGTTCGGCGACGACTACGGGCTGGTGGTGGAGACCGCCCTCGGAGCGGGCACGAAGGTTATCGTTCGGGTGCCGAAGTTTGCACCGGGAGTCCGCCCATGACACCGCCCCTGAGGGTCCTCGTCGTCGACGACGAGCGCCCCGCCCTCGACGAGCTGGCCTGGCTGCTCGAGCGCGACGAGCGGGTCGGCCCGGTGCTGACCACCGACTCGGCCGCGGAGGCGCTTCGACTGCTGCAGGAGGAGCCGGTCGACGCGGTGTTCATGGACATCCGGATGCCGGGGCTGACCGGGCTCGACCTCGCCCGCGTCCTGTCCCGCTTCAAGGCTCCGCCCCCCGTCGTCTTCGTCACCGCGCACGACGAGCACGCGGTGGACGCCTTCGAGCTGAACGCCGTCGACTACCTGCTCAAGCCGGTGCGCGACGCCCGCCTGGCCGAGGCCGTGCGGCGGGTGGTCGAGGCCGCCGGCACCGCCGACCAGCCCACCGACTCCGACAGCATCGCGGTCGAGCTCGGTGGGGTCACCCGGTTCATCTCCCGCGGCGACGTCCGCTACGTCGAGGCCCAGGGCGACTATGCACGACTGCACACTGCCTCCGGCAGCCACCTGGTCCGGGTTCCCCTGACCTCACTGGAGGACGAGTGGCGCGACGCCGGCTTCGTCCGCATCCACCGCTCGCTGCTCGTCGCGTTGCCGCACATCGAGGAGGTGCGGATGGACGCCGGCCGCTGCACGGTCATGGTCGGCGGCGAGGAGCTCGCGGTCAGCCGTCGGCACACCCGTGAGCTGCGCGACCTGCTCGTACGACGGTCCCGCCCAGGAGGCTCGACGAAG
>JBFIWG010000257.1:0-5191 GCA_041606495.1 Nocardioidaceae bacterium | reverse complement strand
TGCTGGCGAACATCGCCCGCAACCTCAAGGACGGGGTGATGATGGCGATGGCCATCCTGCCCTCGATCCTGTCGGTGGGCCTCCTGGGCCTGGTCCTGGCGACCTACACGCGGGTGTTCGACATCATCGGCTACCTGTTCTACCCGGTCACCTGGGCGCTGCAGGTGCCCGAGCCGATGCTGGCGGCCAAGGCGTCCGCGGTCGGCATCGCCGAGATGTTCCTTCCCGCGCTGCTGGTCGTGGACGGTGAGCCCGCCCTGAAGTTCATCATCGCTGTCGTGTCGGTCTCGCAGATCATCTTCTTCTCCGCGCTCGTGCCCTGCGTGATGGCCACCGAGATCCCGATCTCGATCCCGAAGCTGATCGTGATCTGGGTGGAGCGGGTCATCCTCACCCTCCTGCTCGTCACGCCGCTGGCCCTGCTGCTGTTCTGAGCCCGGTTTGCGAAGATTCCCTTGGGAACATGGAGGCGACCGGATCCGTTGAACCAGACAGCAGAACCGTAGGATGGAACCCGGCGGTTCACGAGCGGCACCCAGAGCGGGTGTCGCCCCAGGCCTCCAAGGAGGAGACCAAGAGATGCAGAGCAGCAACCCGGTATTCGCGCGTTCCGAAGGATTCAACGGCCGGGGGTCGGGCGCGCAGAGGACCTACCCCGGCAGTGGCGTGAGCTACCCGTCGTACGGCACCTCGTCGGCCGGTCACGGGGACACCTCGTACGGCGCTCCGCAGGCACCGCAGTACGTCGACCAGGGTCGGATGACCATCGACTCGGTGGTGCAGAAGACCGGCATCACCCTCGGCCTCGTCACGCTGACGGCCGCGATCACGTGGGTGCTCCTGCCCCCGGCGCTCCTGGGCCTGGCCTGGATGGGCGGCGCGTTCGCCGGCCTCGGCCTCGCGCTGGTCATCTCGTTCAAGAAGGTCATCAGCCCTGCGCTGGTGCTCGCCTATGCGGTGGTCGAAGGCCTCTTCGTCGGCGCGATGAGCAAGACCTTCGAGTCGATGTGGGACGGCGTGGTCGTCGGCGCAGTCGTCGGAACCGTCGCGGCAGTTGCCGGAACGCTCGCGGCGTACAAGTTCTTCAACATCCAGGTGAGCCCGAAGTTCCGCAAGTACGTCGTCGCCGCGATGTTCGGTTTCGTGGCGCTCGTGCTCATGGACTTCGTGCTCAGCCTCTTCAAGGCTGACCTCGGGCTGAACGGTTTCGGTCCGCTCGGCCTGCTGATGAGCGTGGTCGGACTGGGCATCGGAATCCTGATGCTGATCCTCGACTTCGACTTCGTGGAGCGCGGCATCGCCGCCGGTCTTCCCGAGGTGGAGTCGTGGCGCGCAGCCTTCGGCCTGACCGTGACGATCATCTGGATCTACATCGAGATGCTGCGGATCCTCGCGATCCTGCGCGGTCAGGACTGACCCAGCAGCAGCGGCAAGACGTAGAAGAGCCCCCGGGAGACCGGGGGCTCTTCGCGTTCCTGGAGGTTGCTTGCGTCCGGGCCACTGCGGCCGGACGCGGTTAGTGTGGTGCGGTCGTCCGAGGGCGGGGTGAGCACGATGGTCGACACTGGCCTGTTGGCAGCAGCGACGGGCTTTGCAGCGGCCAGCGCTTATGGCGCATGGGTCTCTGACCAGCGCGGCATCCCAGGAGAGCCGCTCACTATCCGGGTGCCCGGCCCCGTGAGGGTCCACCTGCTGACGGGCGTGGGCAGCGGACTGTGCGCCCCGGCGCCGATGGTCGCGGCCGCAATGGCCGCGGCGGTCGCGGCCGACCACCACAGGACCTGGCCGGGGGAGCTGTGCACCGGGCTCGGTGCTGCCGCTGTTCTCGGGATCCTGCTCGAGCCGGTGACCTGGGGACGGCGTTCCCGAGCGCCCGCGGTGAAGGCCGCGGTGGCGGGCGGCCTGGTTTCCGCCTGCGCGCTGGTCCTGGCCGGCCGTCGATACCTGAATCGCGGTGGAGCCGGGACGAGGGCCTGATCCGGCGATTCCGGGGGCAGTCCCTGGTGGCAGTCTCTACGGCCGCGTGTCGGCTTCGGCCGGTGCCTTCTCGTCGGGTTTGGTGTCGTCGCCGTTCACGCCGTTCTCGCCGTTCTCGCCCGAGCCCTCGTAGTCGGCCTCGGGGTGACGTCGGCGGTGCCGCAGCAGGGCCCAGCGTCCGCGCGTGCCGCGCTTGGAGCCGGCCACCTCGGTGCCGTCGACCTCGGTGCCCGGAGTCCGTGCCGCCTCGACGGCGGCGTAGGAGATCGGGAGCACGCCCTCGCCCCGGTAGGCCTCGGGCTCGAGGTCCTCAGTCGGGATCACACCGACGGCGGCGAGGACGGAGGGCAGCAGGACCGAGGCCAGGCTCGAGTAGCCGGCAGCGGACGGGTGGAACCGGTCGGGGCCGAAGAAGTGCTTCGGTGAGGCCGAGAACTCGGGACCGAGGATCGACCCGACCGACACCGTCCTGCCGCCGGCCTCCACGACGGCGATCGTCTGGCCGGCCGCCAGCCGTCGGCTCCACGCCCGCGCGACCTGGCGAAGGGGAGGGGCAATCGGCTCGACAGTGCCGAGGTCGGGACAGGTGCCCACGACGACCTGGATGCCGGCCTCGCGCAGTCGTCGAACCCCGTGCTCCAGCAGCCGGATCGACTCGGACGGACGGACCTTGTGGGTCACATCGTTGGCGCCGATCAGGATCACCGCGACGTGGGGGCGCATCATCATCGCCTTGTGGATCTGCGAGTCCAGGTCGCTGGTCTGCGCGCCGACGACCGCGAACGACCTCAGCAGCACGCGACGGTCGGCGCCCTCGGCCAGGCCGGACGCCAGGTGTGCGCCCGGCGTCTCCTCGACCTTCTCGACGCCGTACCCGACGGCACTGGAGTCACCGAGCAGAGCGAGTCGGATCTCCGGTTCAGGTCGTCCCTTGCCGTACCAGCCGCTGGCGTCCGGGGCCGGATCGTCGAGCAGGACCCCAATGGTTCTGCGTGCCAGCAGGGCCTCGGCTGCGAGTACGCCGTAGGCGGAAGCGCCCAGCACGGAAAGGCCCCCGCCGCCAAAGGCTGCAGCGGCAGCAAGCTTCCGAGCAGCTGCGGCCTTCCCCACGCGACCATGGTACGGACGCGCCCTACACTGGCGCTGTGCAATACGTGAACTCACTCCTTGACCTCGTCGGCAACACTCCGCTGCTCCGCCTTTCGAAGACGACGGACGGTGCGAAGCCGCTCGTGCTCGCGAAGGTGGAGTACATGAACCCGGGCGGGTCGGTGAAGGACCGCATCGCGCTTCGGATGGTCGAGGCTGCCGAGGCGGACGGCTCGCTCAAGCCGGGTGGCACGATCGTCGAGCCCACGTCGGGCAACACCGGCGTCGGGCTGGCGATGGTGGCGCAGGCCAAGGGCTACAAGTGCGTCTTCGTCTGCCCGGACAAGGTGAGCGAGGACAAGCGCAACGTGCTCAAGGCGTACGGCGCCGAGGTCGTCGTCTGCCCGACCGCCGTCGCGCCCGAGCACCCGGACTCCTACTACAACGTCTCCGACCGGCTGGTGAAGGAGATCGAGGGCGCCTGGAAGCCGGACCAGTACTCCAACCCGAACAACCCGCTGTCGCACTACGAGACGACCGGGCCGGAGATCTGGGAGCAGACCGACGGCAAGATCACGCACTTCGTCGCCGGCGTCGGCACCGGCGGGACGATCAGCGGCATCGGCCGCTACCTGAAGGAGAAGAGCGGCGGCAAGGTGCAGGTCATCGGCGCCGACCCGCACGGCTCGGTGTACTCCGGCGGGACCGGCCGGCCGTACCTCGTCGAGGGCGTCGGTGAGGACTTCTGGCCCACGACCTACGACCGTGACATCGCCGACCGGATCATCGAGGTCTCCGACGGTGACTCGTTCGCGATGACCCGACGCCTGGCTCGCGAGGAGTCGCTGCTCGTCGGCGGTTCCTCCGGCATGGCTGCGGCCGCGGCGATCCGGCTTGCGCACGAGCTCGACGACCCCGACGCCGTGATCGTGGTGCTGCTGCCCGACTCCGGCCGCGGCTACCTGACCAAGGTCTTCAACGACGAGTGGCTGAGCCAGTACGGCTTCCTGCCCGCCAAGGGCGACCAGACCGTGGGCGAGGTGCTCCGTGGCAAGAGCGGCGCGCTGCCCGACCTGGTGCACACCCACCCCACCGAGACCATCGCCGAAGCGGTGCACATTCTGCAGGAGTACGGCGTCTCGCAGATGCCCGTGGTGCGCGCGGAGCCGCCGATCATGGCCGCCGAGGTGGCCGGCTCGGTCTCCGAGCGGGTGCTGCTCGACGCCCTCTACGCCGGCAAGGCGAAGATGGCCGACCCGGTCGAGGACCACATGAGCGAGCCGTTCCCGACCATCGGCTCGAACGAGCCGGTGTCCGAGGCGGTCGCCGCACTCGAGGGTGCCGACGCGTTACTCGTGCAGGAGGACGGCCGGCCGGTGGGTGTGCTCACCCGTCAGGACCTGCTCTCCTACATCGCCCGCGGCTGAGGGCGGACCGCGGCTCAGCGAACCCTGCGTGCCAGAGCGGCCGCAGGGGCCTCGGCCCGGTCCGGGTGCAGGATCCCGGCCAGGGCCTCCACGCCGTCGACCAGTCGCGGGCCGGGGCGGGCGAAGGACGCGTTGGCGTCGACCGCCCACACCGGGACCTCCGCCGGGAGCTCGCCAGAGGCGACGACGACCTCGGCCAGCTCGGTGGCCTGTTCCAGTCCGTAGCCGCAGGGGGCGCACACCACCACGTCCGGGGCGGCGGCGCGGACGTCGTCCCAGCTGACCCGGAACGACTTCTCGCCGGTCGCGCCGAGCACCGACTCACCGCCGGCCCGCTCCACCATCTCCGGGACCCAGTGGCCCGGGGCGAACGGGGGATCGGTCCACTCCAGCACGAGCGCACGGGGCCGGGCACGGCCAGCGGTCCGTCGTACGACGGTGGCCAGGCGCTCGCGCAGGGAGGCGACGAGCCGCTCGGCCGCGCCCTCGGTGGAGGTGGCCTTGCCCAGCTCCAGGACGGACTCGAGCACCTCGTCCAGGGTGTGCGGGTCGATGGTGAGCACCTCTGCCTTGCAACCAAGGTGGGCCAGGGCGTCGTCGACCACGGACACGTCGACTGCACAGACAGCGCAGAGGTCCTGGGTCACGACCAGGTCGGCGTCGAGACCGGACAGTGCCCCGGCGTCCAGGTGGTAGAG
>JBFIWG010000256.1:0-5301 GCA_041606495.1 Nocardioidaceae bacterium | reverse complement strand
TGCCGGATCGCGTTCGTCACGAGGTTCGCCACGACCCGGGACAGCGCGGCCGGGTCGCCCCTGACCTGCAGGTCGGGCTCGACCGAGCCGCCGACGTGCACCCGCTTCGCGCGCGCCACCGGAACCGCTCCGGCGATCGTCTCGCTGACCAGGTCTCCGAGGGTGACGGTCTCCAGCGAGAGCTGCAGGGCACCGGCGTGGATCCGGGAGAGCTCGAACAGGTCGTCGACCATGGCCACCATCCGGTCGACCTCGGTGCGCATCTGCTGCCGGTACCTCTGCGGGTCCTCGGCGATCCCGTCCTCGAGCGCCTCGGCCATCGCCCGGATCCCGGCCAGCGGCGTTCGCAGGTCGTGAGAGACCCAGGCGACGAGCTCGCGTCGGGACTCCTCGAGCCGACGTTCGCGCTCGGCGGCCTCATGCAGCCGCTCGCTGCTCCGGGCCAGCTCCTCGGAGATCGCGTCGAACTCGCGAGGCCCTGTCGACGTACCCACGAACTCGCCGCCCTCCCAGAAGCGGGTGGCGGCGTCCCGCAGGTCCCGGGCGGCGCGCGCCACCCGCTCCCCGAGCCACAACGCGAAGCCGGCGGAGACGAGCCCGGAGACGGCGCAGACGATGAGTACGACGGTGAAGTCGTGCTGGGACAAGAACATGGCCTCCGCCGTGCCGACCACACCGGCCACGATGCCGCCGACCGCGACCAGGGCGATCACCCCGGCCGACCAGCGCAGCGAACGGTGCCGCAGCAGCCAGGCGAGCGTCGCACCCAGGAGCCCCACCGCGACCGACCAGGCGGCGGCGATGTAGAGCACGGAGAGCGTCTCGGCGCTCATGCGGACTCCCAGCGGTAGCCGACGCCCCAGACCGTGACCAGGCGGCGTGGATGGGTCGGGTCGGGCTCCACCTTCTCCCGCAGGCGCCGAACGTGGACCGTCACCGTCGACTGGTCGCCGAAGGACCAGCCCCACACCTCCTGCAGCAGCTGCTCGCGCGACCAGGCGACACCCTTGTTGGCCACCATGAACCGCAGCAGGTCGAACTCGCGAACGGTGAGGGCCAGACGCTCACCGGCCAACGTCGCCTCGTGCCGGTCGGAGTCGACGACCAGCTCACCGTCGGTGAGGACCCCGCCGTCCTGCTCGGTCTGGGCACGGGTGCGTCGCAGCACCGAGTCCACGCGGAGCACCAGCTCCCGGGGGCTGAACGGCTTGGTGACGTAGTCATCCGCACCGGTCTGGAGCCCCACGACACGGTCGGTTTCCGCGCCCAGAGCGGTGAGCATGATGATCGGGACGTCACCCGCCTCACGCAGCCGGCGGCAGACCTCCAGCCCGTCGATCCCCGGCAGCATCAGGTCGAGCACCACGAGGTCGGCTCGGTTCTGCCTCATCGCGGCCAGCGCACTCTCGCCGTCGGCGACGTCTACGACCTGGTGCCCGTCGGCGCGCAGGTAGGACACCACGACCTCGCGCACGGTGTGGTCGTCGTCCACGACCAGGACGTCTGCCACGACCCAGTCACCTCCCGACGCGCGACGGCCCCGTGGCTCGTCGAGCACCTCAACCCTAGCCGCGGGCGAGGGTCCTCGGGCCCTGCCGGAGAACGGGTCAGGGATTCGTAAGATCCGCCGTCGGCGGGACCGTCGTACGCCTGGCGACCTCAGCGGCGACCGCCACCCCGGCGACCAGGACCGCGGCGAACACGTTCAGCGCCGCGAACCCGAGGAAGCCCATGACCACGCCGGCCACGGCGCCCGCCGCCGCGGCGACCAGACCCATGATCAGGTCAGCAGCACCCTGGACGTCGGTGCGCGACTCCAGAGGAGCCGACTCCGACAGGAGCGTCGAGGAGGCGACGGTGGTGAACGACCAGCCCAGGCCCAGCAGGAAGAGGCCGAGACCGATCGCCCACGAGGCGCCTTCGGGGGCGGTGCCGCTGAGCAGCAGCGACGCGAACAGGACCAAGGCGCCGACCATCAGCATGGGCGCCCGTCCGAACCGGTCGGTGCCCCAGCCCACGACCGGCGAGAAGGCGAACATGCCCAGCACGTGACCGCTGACGACGACCCCGATGATCTCCAGCGTCGCGCCACCGTGGTGCATGTGCAGCGGCGTCATCACCATGACCGCGATCATCACTGCGTGACCGAGGGCGAGCGCGGCGATGCCGGCGGCCACCCCGCTGCTGTGCCGGATGGCGTGGGCGACCCTGGACCAGTGGGTTCCGCTGACGACGCCGGACCTGAGGCCAGATGCGACAGCGGCCTCGCGCGCCAGGAGCAGTGGGTCGGGCCGCATGAACACCGCCACGACGACCGCGCTGGCAAGCAAGCCGACAACGGCGAACAGGAACGGGCCGGTCAGCGGCGGCAGGCCGAGGTCTCGGGCGACGCGGCCGGCGAGCCCGGTCAGGTTGGGTCCGGCCACGGCACCGACGGTCGTCGCCCAGACCACGATCGACAGCGCCCGTGCGCGACGGTCCGGAGCCGCCAGGTCGGTGGCGGCGTACCGCGACTGGCTGTTGGCCGCCGTGGCCGACCCGAGCAGGGTGGCGCCGATCAGCAGCAGGGTGAACGAGCCTATGACGCCGGCGACCACGGCCAGCGCCGCTCCGAAGGCACCGAGCGCGTAGCCCAGGGTGAGGCCTACCCGGCGTCCTCGCCGCCCCATCACCCTGGCCAGCAGGAAGGCAGCGAGTGCGGCGCCGAGGACCTGCATCGTCTGAGCCAGGCCAGCTAGCTTCGGCGAACCGGAGATCTGCTCGGCGAGCAGCGCGGCGACCGCGATGCCGATCGCGATGCCGAGGCCGCCCATTGCCTGGGCTGCGACCAGGGTGCCGATGGTGCGGCGTTGCGCCTGGTGGAGGCTCTCCTCGGAGAGGTGCCCGGTGTGCTGGCCCGAGCCGGTGGTCACTTCTCGGCCGCAGGGAGTCCGAGGGTCTGCCACACCGCCTGCCAGACGGTCTTGGGGGACTCCCCTGCCGCCAACGCCTCGGTGACGGTGCGCCCGCCCAGGGCGGCGATGACGTGCTGGTCCGACCAGGTGCGTGCGTAGGCAGGACCCAGCGCTCGCTCCATCCGGGACCAGAACTCCGTGTGCCGCACGCCAACTCCTTCGCCGAAACCGCAGATCAGGGCTACGAGCCTACGTCGTGCAGGTGGTGGACCAGCTCATGCAGGTGGAGGCGGGCCTGGCTCTCGACGGTGACGGGACCGTGGGTACGACGGCCCGGCCGCTGCCACTGGTCATGGCTCAACGTCGCGTACCGGCCCGCCACCGCCGCGGCGGCCTCGATCAGCCCCAGCTCGACGTCGACCGGATCCTGAGAGAGGTAGTCGCCCTGCACCGCGGCGGCGTCCTGGTCCCAGTCCGGCAGCAGCGGGTCGTCCTCGACGAGGATGCGCGCAACCCGCTCATCGAAGAGCCGGTGCACGTCGCGAACGTGACAGGCGTACTCCAGCGGCGACCAGATCTCCGCCGTTGGCCGCACCGCAACGTCTTCGGTGGCCAACGCCTTTGACCAGGCCCTGGTGTTGTCGTGGACAAGTCGAGGCATCTCCTCGACCGGGAACGCGGTGGCGTCGAAGCCGCATTCCTCGCACGCGCGGTCTACCACCCAGGTCCAGTTCTTGCTATCCGGCTCGATCGCCATGCCGCCCAGTCTGCCTGAGAGAATGGCGCGCATGACCGCCGACTTCGTCATCCGTCCCGCCGTTGACGATGACCTGAAAGACATCGCGGCGATCTATGCCCACGAGATCGCCAACAGCATCGCGACCTTCGACCTCGAGCCGCCCACGCTGGAGTACTGGCACGAGAAGCTGGCCGGCAACCACCCCGGGGACCACCTGCTGGTAGCGGTCGACGACGACGAGGACGTGGTCGGCTACGCCTACTCGTGGTCCTACCGGCCACGCCCGGCGTACAGCCTGACCCGGGAGACCTCGATCTACCTCGACCCGTCGGTGCGCGGGCACGGCATCGGTCGGAAGCTGTACCCCGCCCTGCTGGACACGATGGCGGACTCGGGCGTGCACACGGCGGTGGCGCTGGTCGCGCTGCCGAACCCGGGCAGCGTCCGGCTGCACGAAGCCTGCGGGTTCGAGCAGGTCGGCCTGATGCGTGAGGTCGGCTACAAGTTCGAGCAGTGGGTCGACGTCGCGTGGTTCCAGAAGATGCTCTACCCGGCCAAGCACGCCGAGCCGCCTCGCTGAGCTCACTTCAGCAGCAGCTTCTCCAGCCGGCGGGAGACGATCCACAGCCCGATGCCGCCCATCGCCAGCAGGTAGACCACGGATACCAGCGAGTCCATGGACACCGCCCCCGTGGTGAGCTCGCGGCAGAGCACCACGCCGCGGTACAACGGGGTCGCCTCGACCACCCAGCGCAGGCCGCCGCCGAACGCCGTCACCGGGAAGAACGTGGCCGAGAACAAGAACATCGGCATGATGGCGAGCTGGACGTACTCGAAGTCCTGCCAGGAGCGCATGAACGTGGTGAGCGCCATCCCGGCGCCGGCGAAGGCGAACCCGATCAGCAGTGCCGCGGGCAGGGCGAGCACCGCCCACCAGGACTGGACCAGCCCCATCAGCACCATCACCAGCAGGAAGCCCGCGGAGTAGATGCCGCCTCGCATCAGCGCCCAGGAGATCTCGCCGCGTGCGACGTCGACCACCCGCATCGGGGTGGCCAGGATCGAGTCGTAGAGCTTGACGAACTTGAGCTTGAAGAAGATGTTGAACGTGCTGTCCAGGATCGCGCCGTTCATCGCCGAGGCGGCGAGCATGCCGGGTGCCACGAAGGCGGCGTAGGCCACCGTCCGGCCGTTGAACTCGAACCCGTCGATGAGCTGGCCGACGCCGACGCCGATGGAGAACAAGAACAGCACCGGCTCCACGAACCCGGTCAGGAAGAAGACCCAGTTGCGACGGTAGGCCAGGTAGTTGCGATCCACCATCCGCCAGGACGCGGCCGCGGGCGAGAGCTGACGTTGCGCGGACCTGGTCGCCGCGAGACCTACGAGCGCCATCAGTCCACCAGCCTCTTCGTCAGGCGGCGCACCGACCACCACCAGCCGAGGGCGGCCATGACGGCGAGGTAGGTGACGTGCACCAGCGCGGCTCCGGGCTCGAGCTGGTCGAGGGTGAGCATCCGGGTCAGATCAACGCCGTGCCACAGCGGCGTGATCCGGGCCAGCCACTCCATCGGCGCCGACAGGTTGTCGATCGGGAAGAAGGCGCCGGAGAACAGGAACAGGGGCATCACCAGGAGCCGGTAGACCACCGCGAAGCCTGCCTGCCCG
>JBFIWG010000255.1:0-5302 GCA_041606495.1 Nocardioidaceae bacterium | reverse complement strand
GTAGTTCTGCTCCAGCAGGATCGACCGGGCGTCCGGGAAGTCCTCCTCGAACTGGAGGATGTTGCGGATGTTCGCGCCCCGGAAGGCGTAGATGGACTGGTCGGCGTCACCGACGACCATCAGCTCCGAGGGCTCGACCCGGTCCGTGGCGGGAGCGTCCGGCTCGCCGGCGGTCGCGGCGCACAGCTCCCGGACCAGGGCGTACTGCGCGTGGTTGGTGTCCTGGTACTCGTCGACCAGCACGTGGCGGAACCGTCGGCGGTAGGTCTCACGGACCTCGGGGAACGCCCGGAACAGATGCACCGTGGTCATGATCAGGTCGTCGAAGTCCAGGGCGTTCGCCTCGCGCAGGCGGCGTTGGTACATCGCGTACGCCTCGGCGTAGGTCTCCTCGAGGTGGTTCTTGGCGTCCTTGGCCGCCGCCTCCTCGTCGATCAGCTCGTTCTTGGCGTTGGAGACCCAGTTCAGCACCGCCCGTGGCTGGTACCGCTTCGGGTCCAGGTCGAGGTCCCGGAGCACGAGCGTCATCAACCGCTTGGAGTCCGCGGCGTCGTAGATCGAGAACGACGACTTGTAGCCGAACTTGTCGATCTCCTTGCGCAGGATCCGGACGCAGGCCGAGTGGAAGGTCGAGACCCACATGATCCGGGCACGCCTGCCGACCAGGTCCTCGACCCGCTCGCGCATCTCGGCGGCGGCCTTGTTGGTGAAGGTGATCGCCAGGATCGAGCCCGGGTGCGCCTTCCGCTCGGAGATCAGCCAGGCGATCCGACGGGTGAGCACCCGGGTCTTGCCGGAACCGGCGCCGGCAACCACCAGCAGCGGCGTGCCGGCGTGCATCACCGCGGCCCGCTGCGGGTCGTTGAGACCGTCGAGCAGCTCGTCCGGGGTCGGGGTACGACGGCCGCGCCGGCCGTCCCCGCCCGCACCCTGACCGGAGTCGTCGGGGTGGTCGTGGCTACGGGAGTTGGTCGGATCGGAGCCCAGCGCGGGCGACTGCGGGATCGGGAACAGCGCACTCATGTTGAGACCAGCCTACGTCCCGCGACCGACACCCCGTTGACCCGCGGGTTCTGCCCCGTTGAGCCGCGGCTTCTGCCCCGTTGACCCGCGGGTTCTGCCGAGACGAGCCGCAGGATCAGCCCCAGAAGACGGCCACGCCGACGTTGCCCACGGTCAGCCCGAGCAGGCCGAGGAACAGGCCGGTCGGGAGGTTCTTCTTGCGGTTGGCGATGACCAGGACCGTGATCACCAGCGCGACCAGGAACTTCACGGCGATCTTGGCGTTGTCGACCTCCACGGCGGAGCCCGCCGCGTTCAGGATCTGCCCGCTCTCCAGCACACCGACCAGCAGCAGGCCGGTCACCGCCTGCGTCAGGGTCCCGTGCAACACCGCGGCGTTGACCACGCGCGGGTCGCCCTTGATCTGGACGAACAGCCCACCGAACAGCGAGGCGAAGCCGAGGAGGTGCAAGAACACGAGGATGTCGTACAGCAGGTCCATGCGGACAATCTAGGTGATAGCCGTCGGCGTCCGTCGTACCGTCAGAGCAGGCGTCGGTCGGAGGCCCAGCGGGTGAGCTCGTGCCGCGAGGAGAGCTGCAGCTTGCGGAGCACGCTCGATACGTGCGTCTCCACGGTCTTGATCGAGATGAACAGCTCCCCGGCGACCTCCCTGTAGGCGTAGCCGCGGGCGATCAGCCGCATCACCTCTCGCTCGCGCTCGGTCAGCCGGTCGAGGTCCTCGTCGACCTGGGCGACCTCGATCGAACCGGCGAACGCGTCGAGCACGAAGCCCGCGAGCCGCGGCGAGAACACGGCGTCCCCGTCGGCCACCCGGTCGATCGCGCTGACCAGCTCAGGTCCGGTGATGGTCTTGGTGACGTAGCCCCGCGCTCCCCCGCGGATCGTCCCGATCACGTCCTCGGCGGCGTCCGACACGCTGAGGGCGAGGAACCGGGTCTCCGGCGTGCGCGCGCCGACCCGACGCATCACCTCGACGCCGCCCCCGCCCGGGAGGTGTACGTCGAGCAGCACCACCTCCGGACGCAGGTCGGTCACCGCGGCCACCGCTTGGTCGACGTCAGCGGCCTCGCCGAGCACGTCCACGGCATCGGCGATCTCGGCGCGTACGCCGGCGCGGAACATGGCGTGGTCGTCGACGATCACCACGCTCCGGCGACGGTCCTGCGCGGTCATGCGTGCTCCTCATCGTCGATGCTCATGGACAACCGCACCTCGGTGCCCTGACCGGGGGCGGTGCGCACCACCGCCGTACCCCCGTGCCGCTCCATCCGGTCGAGGATGCTGTTCCGGACCCCGAGCCGGTCGGCCGGCACGTGCTCCTGGTCGAAGCCGCTGCCCCGGTCCCGGACGAACACCTCGACGAGGCGCTGGCCCATCTCGACGTACACGTCGATCTTGTCGGCGCCCGAGTGTCGAGCCGCGTTGACCATCGCCTCCCGGGCGGCGAGCACCAAGGGGCGGGTGTGCTCGACCAGCCGGACGTCGCCGACCGTGACCACCTCGACGGGGACCCCGTGCACGTTCTCCACCTCGGCGGCGGCTACGCGCAAGGCGCTTGCCAACGAGCTCTCGGGCGCCGGCTGCTCGTCGTACAACCATCCCCGAAGGTCGCGCTCCTGCGCCCGGGCCAGTGTGGCCACCCGACGCGGGTCGTCAGCGTGCTTCTGGATCAGCGCGAGGGTCTGCAGCACCGAGTCGTGCAGGTGCGCGGCAACGTCGGCCCGCTCCTGCGAGCGCACCCGCTCGGCGCGCTCGGCGGACAGGTCCCCGGCCAGCCGGAACAGCCACGGTCCGACGGTGAGCGCCAACCCGGCGACACCGAGCGCGCCGGCAACCAGCACGTCACGCACCACCCCGGTCTGCCCCGTCTGGGCCGCGAACAGAGCCAGAGCCGCGACCAGGAGTCCTACCCCGGCCAGCAGCCGGGCGTACGACGCGACGCCCCCTCTGCCCACGATCGCGCGGAGCGGGTCGATCCGACCGGTCCGGTCCGTCCACCGCTCACGCTGCGCCTCGTCGGCCTGTCGCCAGAGCACGGCGAGACCGAGGACGCCGAGCAGCACCGGCCAGAACACCAGGGAGCCGCCGAAAACGGACTGGACGAGCACGATGACGCCCAGGCCGATCGCGCTCAACGCGACGAGCGGACCGGCGTCCTCGAGCCTGGTACGACGGACAGGTCGCTTGCCCTGACGCGAGGCGGCCGCGATGCCCGGCGCGGCGTCGGCGAACCGGGCGTCCGTGGGCAGGATCATCCACAACCCGGCGTACAGCGCGATCCCGAACCCACCCAGCATCGCCGCCACGACGAACGCCGCCCGAACCAGGAACACGTCCACGCCGAGATGCGTCGCGAGACCGGCCGCGACGCCACCGAGCAGCCGGTTCTCGCTGCTGCGGGTGGCGCGGCGGGGCGCGGTCGGCTGTGGTGCGTGGCTGCTCATGTCACCGCAATCGTCACACAGGCGACCGGCACCGACCATGAGTTTCAACCCTGGTTCGACCCTGAGGGAGCCACACCGGACCCGGGCGGGAATCAGGGTTGTCCCCGATGGTGCCGGCGCCTCCAACAAACCAGGATCGACCCATGACCCAGACACCAGAGCCCGCCGGCATCGACACCGAGCACCTGCGCGACTACAGCGAGCTCCGCCGCAGCGTCACCGACCGCAAGATCGCGGGTGTCGCCGGCGGGCTCGGGCGCCACCTCAACGTCGACCCGACCATCCTGCGCGTGGCCTTCGTCGTCCTCTGCTTCTTCGGCGGCGCGGGCTTCCTGTTGTACGGCGCCCTGTGGCTGTTCGTACCGAAGGAGGGCGAGACCAACGCCGTGATCTCCACGAGCCCCGGGACCCGCAACGCGATCCTGATCATCGCCGGGGTCCTCGCTGCCCTGCTGCTGCTCGGAGACAGCCTCGGCGGACTGCCCTTCCCCTGGCCGCTGGCGATTGTCGCCGCGATCGTCGCCATCATCCTCTGAATCGAGACAAGCCCGTGAACGCACAGAACCCACCGCCCGGACCGGCTCCGTCGCCGACCGAGACTGCCAGCGTGACGCCGTACGACGACACGACCACCCAGCAGGCCCCGGAGTACTACAGCGCCACGCCCCCACCGCCGTGGACACCGGCCACCGGGATCCCTCCTTACGAACCTCCGCCCGCGGCCAAGCCCGACCGTGGACCGAAGCTGTTCTGGATCACCGTGGCCCTCATCGCGGTCGCGCTGGGCAGCCTCGGCCTGTACGACGTCGCGGTCGGTGGCGTGGTCGAAGCCGCGTACCCCGCTCTGGCGCTCACCGTGATCGGCGCGATGCTGGTGCTCGGGGCCTGGTTCGGACGGGCCGGCGGCCTGATCCTGCTGGGCGTCTTCGCCTCGATCGCGCTGCTGATCACCTCCACGGTGGAGCCCGGCTTCAGCGGTGATCGTCGACTCGACGCACGACCGCTGTCCGCGGCCGCCGTGCAGAGCGTCTACTCCATTCCTGCCGGCAACATCCACCTGGACCTCAGAGGCGTCTCCGATCTGGCGGCGCTCGACGGTCGGCAGATCGACCTGGACGCCAACGCGGGCGAGATCGTGGTGATCCTGCCGCGGGAGGTGGATGCGACCGTCACCGCCGACATCGCCGTAGCCGGGGACGCCTACGTCGTGGGCGAGCGGTCTGAGGGCACGAACGTGTCCATTGAGCGCGACATCGACGGCGGCGTCGATGTACCGGAGATCAACCTGAACATCGACCTCGGGGTCGGACGAATCGAAGTGAGGCAGTGATGAAGACCCATCCGCTCAACGTCAGCTACCTGGTCGTCGGCCTGATCTTCCTCGGGCTGGCAGGCTCCTGGGCTCTGCGGGAGGCCGGCGTGATCGACCTGACGGAGGCCCAGTGGCTGCTGCCGGTGACCCTCGTGGTGGCCGGGCTCATCGGCCTCGGGGCCGCCGCATCGAAGGGTTTGTCCGGCCGGAAACAGGACACAGAATCCATGTACGACGACGCAGAAGGAGACTACTGATGAGCGAGCCCACCCCCAGCCCGCGCCCGCAGCCACCGGCACCGAAGCGGCTGGTGCGCAGCCGGGACGACCGCTGGATCAGCGGCGTCTGCGGCGGCGTGGCGAAGTACTTCGGGATCGACTCGAACCTGGTCCGGCTGCTCGTGGTGATCGGCACTGTCCTGGGCTTCGGATCCCTGCTGGTGGCCTACATCGTGGCCTGGATCCTGATGCCCGAGGAGTAGGCCGCACGGGCGCTGAGACCAACCGAGCCGGGGGCTGTG
>JBFIWG010000254.1:0-5305 GCA_041606495.1 Nocardioidaceae bacterium | reverse complement strand
GCACGAGGTTCTCCCGGTTGGACAGCGACAGATCGCCGCGGATGGTGCCGGGGGCCGCCTTGCGACCGTCGGTGGCACCGTTCAGGGCACGCACGACCTCGATGGCCTCGTCGCCCTCGAGGATCGCGGCAATCATCGGCCCGCTGGTGACGAAGTCGCGCAGCGGCGGGTAGAAGTCGCGCTCGACGTGCTCGGCGTAGTGCTCGTCGGCGAGGGCGGCGTCGATGTGGCGCATCTCCAGCGCGGCCAGCGAGAGGCCCTTCGCCTCGAAGCGGCTGAGGATGTTGCCGACCAGCCCGCGGCGGACGGCGTCGGGCTTGAACAGGACGAGAGTGCGCTGAGACATGCGAGCAGCCTAACCACCGTGCAGCCGGACGAGTCAGTCGAGGGTCTCAGCCCTCGGTGCCCTCACCGTGCTCGGCGGCCCAGCGCTGCTCGAGCACGGCACGCTCGGCCTTCTCCCGGTCGATCCGGGCCCCGAGGAAGTAGGCACCCGCCCACAGCGAGGCGAAGACCGCACCGAGCAGGAACATCATCGGGACCACGAACCCGAGCGCGATCGCGGCCACCTGGATCGCCCACCCGAGGTAGAAGGCCCAGGGCCGGCGCAGCAGCCCCGCGACGACGATGCACGCCACGGTGAGACCGAGCCCGATTCCCAGCGCGGTCCCGACCGAGACGCTCTCGACACTGATCAGGACTGGAGTGGTCAGCCCGAGCACCACTGCCTGGAGGATGAGCATGGCGGCACACATCGACCGCTGCACCGAGCGCATCAGTCGCGATCCCGGCTGCGCGGCTTCAGCATGGACCGCGCCTCACCGACGGTGATCACCGATCCGGTGACGAGTACGCCGCCCGACCCGATCGCCTCACCGAAGACACCGCCCACCTCGGCGAGCGTGGCTGCCTGGTCGATCGCGTCGTCGAGCCGGCGGGCGACGTGCACGCGGTCGACACCGAAGATGCCCCTGGCGACCTCGGCCAGCTGCTCGGCCGGCATCGACCGTGACGTGGAGTTCTGGGTGCACACGATCGCGGCCATGACCGGCTCGAGCGCCTCGAGCACGCCCTCGTAGTCCTTGTCGGCCATCACCCCGACTACGCCGATCAGGGGGCTAAAGGTGAACGAGTCCTCCAGCGCCTCGGCGACCGCGGCCGCACCGTGCGGGTTGTGCGCGGCGTCGAGCAGGATCGTGGGGCTGCGCCGGATGATCTCCAGGCGGCCCGGCGAGGTGACCTGGCCGAACGCCTCCCGGACCAGCTCGATGTCGAGCGGCTCGTCGCCGGCGAACGCTTCGACGGCCGCGAGTGCGACTGCGGCGTTCTGGGCCTGGTGCGCGCCGTAGAGCGGGAGGAACACCTCGTCGTACTCACCGCGAAGACCCTGCAGGTGCAGCATCTGACCGCCGACGGCGGGGAGCCGGTGCACCACCCCGAACTCGAGGCCCTCGCGAGCGACCGTCGCGCCCACCTCGGCGGCGCGCTCCATCAGCACCTCCGCGACCGGCAGCGACTGCTGGGCCATCACCACCGTGGCGCCGGGCTTGATGATCCCGGCCTTCTCGATGGCGATGTCCTCGGGCCGCTCCCCGAGGTACGCCGCGTGGTCCATGCTCACGGGCAGGATGACGGCGACGTCCCCGTCGGCGACGTTGGTGGCGTCCCAGGCGCCGCCCATGCCGACCTCGATTATCGCAGCGTCGACGGGTGCGTCCGCGAACGCCGCGTACGCCATGCCGACGACCGTCTCGAAGAACGACAACGGGTGCTCGCTGTCCCGGTCGACCAGGTGGGCGAAGGCGGCCACGTCGTTGTACGCGCGGGTGAACTGCTCCTCGGTCAACGGTTCGCCGTCGATCGAGATGCGCTCGGTCATCGACTCCACGTGCGGGCTGGTGAACCGGCCTGTGCGCAGCCCCATCGCCCGGATGATCGTGTCGATCATCCGAGAGGTGCTGGTCTTGCCGTTGGTGCCGGTCAGGTGGATCACCTGGTAGGCCTTCTGCGGATCGCCGAGCAGCTCGGTCAGTGCCCGCACCCGCTCGAGGGTGGGGTCGAGCCGGGTCTCGGGCCAGCGCTCGAGCAGGGCACGTTCGGCCTCGGCGTAGGTCTCTACCGAGTCGGGGGAAGTGGGAGTGTCAGACATCGCGGGTCGAGTCTACGGCCGCCTCGGAGGCCGGGCACGCCACGCCCACGGAACTGAGTCGCTGACCGCAAAGTGCCACCCGTAAGATTTCGGGCTATGGAAAACAACCCCGCACCTGACTTGCCCGGAAAGACCACCGAAGCTGCGCCCGCGGGCCGCTCGGTAGTCGTACCGGACAAGCCCGCCCTCGAGGGGTTGGAGGCCAAGTGGGTCCAGCGCTGGCAGGACGACGAGACCTACAAGTTCGACCGGACCAAGACCCGCGAGCAGATCTACTCCATCGACACTCCCCCGCCGACGGTCTCCGGGTCGTTGCACGTGGGGCACGTCTTCTCCTACACGCACACTGACCTCATCGCGAGGTTCCAGCGGATGCGCGGCAAGGAGGTCTTTTACCCGATGGGGTGGGACGACAACGGCCTGCCGACCGAGCGCCGGGTGCAGAACTACTTCGGCGTCCGCTGCGACCCGTCGCTGCCTTACGACCCCGAGTTCACCGCGCCTGAGAAGCCGGACCCCAAGAAGCAGGTCCCGATCAGCCGGCAGAACTTCATCGACCTGTGCGAGCAGCTCGTCGAGGAGGACGAGAAGACCTTCGAGTCGCTGTGGCGCCAGGTCGGGCTCTCCGTCGACTGGAGCCAGACCTACACCACCATCGGCGAGGACGCGCGCATCGCCTCGCAGCGGGCCTTCCTGCGCAACTTCGCCCGTGGGGAGGCGTACCAGACCGACGCCCCCACCCTGTGGGACGTCACCTTCCAGACCGCTGTCGCCCAGGCCGAGCTCGAGGCCCGGGAGTACCCCGGCCACTACCACCGGGTCGCCTTCCACAAGCCCGGCGGTGAGCCGGTCCACATCGAGACGACCCGTCCCGAGCTGATCCCGGCCGTGGTCGCGCTGATCGCGCACCCCGACGACGAGCGCTATCAGGACCTGTTCGGTACGACGGTCAGCTCGCCGGTCTTCGGAGTGGAGATCCCGGTCCTGCCGCACCCGAGCGCCGAGCCCGACAAGGGCGCCGGCATCGCGATGTGCTGCACCTTCGGTGACCTGACCGACGTCATGTGGTGGCGCGAGCTGCAGCTGCCCGTGCGCACCGTCGTCGGACGTGACGGACGCCTGCACCGCGAGACGCCCGAGTGGCTCTCCCACGACAGCGCCGCTGCGGCCTACGAGGACCTGGCCGGCAAGACCACCTTCAGCGCCCGCGAGGCGATGGTCGCCAAGCTCCGCGAGAGCGGCGACCTGGTCGGCGAGCCGAAGGCCACGCAGCGGATGGCGAACTTCTTCGAGAAGGGTGACAAGCCGCTCGAGATCGTCTCCACCCGTCAGTGGTACCTCAAGAACGGCGGCCGTGACACCGAGCTCCGGACCGAGCTGATCGACCGGGCGAACGAGATCACGTTCGTCCCCGACTACATGAAGCACCGTTACACCAACTGGGTCGAGGGCCTCAACGGCGACTGGCTCGTCTCGCGGCAGCGTTTCTTCGGCATCCCGTTCCCGGTCTGGTACCCCCTCGACGGCGACGGCGAGCCGGACTACGACCACCCGCTGCTGCCGTCCGAGGCGGAGCTGCCGGTGGACCCGTCCTCGCAGGCGCCGAACGGCTACGACGAGGACCAGCGCGGCAAGGCGGGCGGCTTCATCGGCGACCCGGACGTGATGGACACCTGGGCCACCTCGTCGCTCTCCCCGCAGATCGTGACCGGCTGGGAGCGGGACCAGGACCTGTTCGAGCGCACCTTCCCGATGGACCTGCGGCCGCAGGCGCACGACATCATCCGCACCTGGCTGTTCGCCACGGTCGTCCGGGCGCACCACGAGAACAACATGGTTCCCTGGTCGCACGCCGCGATCTCGGGCTTCGTGGTCGACCCCGACCGCAAGAAGATGAGCAAGTCCAAGGGCAACGTGGTCGTGCCGACCGAGATCCTGGACAAGTACGGCGCGGACGCGGTGCGCTGGCGTGCGGCCCTCGCCCGTTCCGGCGCGGACTCCCCCTTCGACGAGACCCAGATGAAGGTCGGCCGCCGGCTGGCCATGAAGGTGCTCAACGCCTCCAAGTTCGTCCTCGGACTCGGTGCCGTGGAGACCTCGGCGTCGGCGGTCACCGCGCCCATCGACTGCGCCATGCTCGGCGGCCTGGTCAACGTCGTGTCGAAGGCCACCGATGCCTTCGAGGAGTACGACTACACCACCGCGCTCGAGGTCACCGAGAAGTTCTTCTGGGAGTTCTGCGACGACTACCTCGAGCTGGTCAAGGAGCGGGCGTACGGCGCACGCGGCGACGACGCTGCCGCCTCAGCCAAGTCGGCGCTGGCCATCGCGCTCGAGGTCCAGCTGCGGCTGCTCGCGCCGTTCCTGCCCTACGTCACCGAAGAGGTCTGGTCGTGGTGGCGCGAGGGCTCGATCCACCGCCAGCCGTGGCCGACCGCGCTCGACCTCGGGGCAGCGGCGTCCGCCTCGCCGTCGATGCTCGCCGCGGTCGCGGACGTGCTCACCGGGATCCGTGGCGCCAAGTCCAAGGCCAAGGTGAAGATGCGCACCCCACTCGCCTCCGTCACCGTCACCGGCCCGGCCGAAGCTCTCGCCCTGGCCGAGCAGGCCGCGGACGACCTGCGTGCCGCGGGGAGCATCACCGGCGCCCTCACCTTCGCCGGCAACGACACCGCCGGCGAGATCACCGTCGAGGCCGAGATCGCCCCCGAGGAAGAAACCCAGGCCTAGGCCCCTCCCCCCTCAACAACGTCATACGTCCCGGTCGCCATAGGCGCCGGGACGTATGACGTTGTTGGGGTCAGGAGCGGTTGAGCCAGCGCTCGTAGGCGTCGAAGGTGTACGGCCGACCGAGGAAGTCCTCGACCAGGTCCGCGGCGTCCTTGCTGCCTCCCGCGACCAGGATCCGGTCGCGGTACCGGTGTGCGACCTCTTCAGCGAACAGGTCGTCGGGGTCGAAGGCGGAGAACAGGTCCTTTGCGATCACCAGGCTCCACATGTACGTGTAGTAGGCCGAGGTGTAGCCACCGAGGTGTCCGAACGACGCCTGGAAGTGCGTGTCCGGCACGTAGCTGAAAAGGTCGTACGACGCCTGCAGCTCCCGGACCAGCGCCGTCATGTCATCGGGCACCTGCCGGTGCGCGTAGTAGGACAGCG
>JBFIWG010000253.1:0-5306 GCA_041606495.1 Nocardioidaceae bacterium | reverse complement strand
GCGCATCCCTACCTGATGGTCGGGGATGACGGTGTCGACCGCTGGGAGCTGACCCTGCCGGCAACGACCCGGATCACCACCGACGACCGGCTGCTCCCCGCCGGTCGCGAACCTGTGGAAGGGTCGGCGTACGACTTCCGCGAGAGCCGCACGATCGGCGGCCTGCGGCTGAACCACGCCTTCACGGACCTCGAGCGCGACGACCGAGGGCGTGCCCAGGTCTCGCTCCGGCACCCGGACGCCGGCCCGGGCGTGGCGATCTGGATGGACCAGGCGCATGGCTGGGTGCAGGTCTACAGCGGCGACGACCTGTCCGCGGGCAAGCGTGCCTCGCTCGCTGTCGAGCCGATGACCGCAGGGGCCAACGCCTTCCGCACCGGTGACGACCTGATCGTGCTCGCCGCAACGGGCGAGGACGCGGACACCCACTCCTCGTCGTGGGGCATCCGCGTCCTCTGAACCGCTACTCGCCTGGGGTCACTCGCTCGGCGGGATGTATCCCGACGGCTCATCGCCGAGGTCCACGATCGCGGCTACCGGGCCGCCGCCCTCGGGACCCTGGTGCGCCGCCGAGACGGAGACGAAGACTGCGGGGTCACCGGTGACAGCCGCGGTCACGCCGCCCACGGCGGACTTGATCTGCCGGTGCCAGTGCACGTCGGAGTCGTCGAGCATGGCGTTGCGGCGGCCGTGCACGGTGCCGTCCTGGCTCGCCTCGCACTTGAGGAAGACGTTGACCAGCCGACCCTGGAGGTCGGTGTGGTGGGGACGGTCCGGCAGGTCCAGGCCGGCGTCCTTGATGGAGTTCCAGATGCCGTCCTGGTCGAGGGCGTCCTTCATCACCGAGTGCCCGATGCGGTACCGGCCGCCCACGCCTCGGGCGTTGCCGACCACGACCACCTGGGCCTGGTCGAGCTCGACGCCGCTCGAGCAGGACGCAACCGCGGAGTAGAGGTCGCGGTTGTGCATGACGTCCTCGTTCGAGGGCATCTCGATCTCACCGAGGGCGACGGCGATGCCGAGAGCGGTCACCCCGTTGGACAGGTCCATGGACTCGTGGGTGTGCTCGGTCCACACCGACTTGCCGCGGCTCTTGGCGTCGCGGATGGTGTGGATGGTGAGCAGCGGGGTCTTGGTCTGCACGTAGTGCACGTCGGCCGGGTCGGTGATGCCGGCGCGCTCCATGGCGACCTTCACGGCGTCTGCGACCTTCTGCACCATCTCGACCCGCCCGATCTCCTCGGGGAGGAGCTGGTCGCTCATCGCGAAGCCGACGGTGAGCCGGGGCTCGTCGGTCTGCTCGGCGTCCTCGGCGGGCATCGTCGCGAAGATCGTCGCGTGCGGGCTGATCACGCCGTCAGTGCCACCGGACCACACGATCGGGATCTGCTTGACCTCCTCGGCGCTGCGGGTGCCCTTCTCCATGAGCACCTCGCGGAAGGCTCGGTCGGCGATGATCCGGGTGTAGTCGTTGACGCCGCCGTTGCCTTCGGTCTTGCCGATGACAGCGATCACACGGTCGGCGTCCATCACACCCTTGTCGATCAGGTCGCCGAGGCCGCTGGCGTCGGACACATTCAGGATCGGGACCTTGCGGACCTCGATGGGCTCAGGCATCACGTGCTCCTTTTTCGTGGCTGTTGCTACTAATCGGGGACGACGACGGTGCCGCTGTTGCCGGCGGCCGCGTCGACGATGTTCTCCAGGTTGCTGATGACGGCGTACTTGCCGCCGTTCTCGACGAACCGGCAGGCGGCGTCGACCTTCGGGCCCATGGACCCGCTGGCGAAGTGACCGTCCGCGGCGAGGGACCGCAGGTCCTGCACCGAGATCCGGCCGATCGGCTCGGCATCGGGCGTCCCGAACCGGATGATCGCGTTGGGTACGTCGGTGGCGATCACCAGCACGTCCACCGAAACCGCACGACCCAGGAGCGCGGCACCGAGGTCCTTGTCGATGACCGCCTCGACACCACGCAGCCCACCGTCACCTGCGCGAACGACCGGAATACCACCTCCGCCGTTGGCGACGACGACGAAGCCGGCGTCCACAAGGGCACGGATTGCCGGAGCGTCGACGATCTCGAGCGGCTCGGGTGAGGCGACTACGCGCCTCCAGCCCTTCTCGCCGCGGTCCTCCCAGGTCTCACCGTGCTCGATGAGCACAGCGGCCTCCTCGGCGCTGAGGTACCGGCCGATCGGCTTGGTCGGGTTGGCGAAGCCCGGGTCGGCGGCGTCCACGCGGGTGCGGGTGACTGCCGTCGCCGAGAGCCGGCTCGAACCCCGGGCTGCCAGCGCGGCGTCCAGGGCGTCCATCAGCACGAAGCCGAGGGTCGCCTGGGTCTGCGCGCCGCACCAGTCCAGCGGGACCGGCGGCACCACCGATGCCGCCAGCTCGTTCTTGACCAGCAGGTTGCCGACCTGCGGGCCGTTGCCGTGCGTGACGACCACGTCGACGTCACTCATCACCAGATCGGCGACGCTGGCCATCGCCTTCTCGGCCGCGGCGATCTGGTCACCGGGTCGGGACTGGCCGTCCGCCGAAGTCATCGCATTGCCACCAAGGGCCAGAAGTACTCTCATCGTCCTCAGAATTTACGGGCCACCGGGTCGGCAGGGCGACGGCGATGTTCGCTCAGTCCCCTGCCGATCGTTGGCAGATGTGCACACTGGTCATTTCTTGACGGGGAACCGCCCCGCGATCAGGTCGTCCTCGTTCAGCTTCAGCTTGCTGGCACGCAGCTGCAACGCCTTCTTGGCCTCGCGGCGCACGTCCTTCTCCTCGTCCTCGAGGCCCGCGTGGATCACCGGGAGGTGCCGCACCTCCCCCACGACCCCGAGCGCCCGCAACGCCTGCACCCGTACCCGGGCCAGGCGGTGCGTGACGAGCTCAGCCACCAGGTCGGCACCGACTGCGAGCTCGTGCGCACGGACCACCTTGGTGCACATCTCGGCCACCCGCCAGTGCGGGTCCTCGAGGCGCTTGAGGACGATCTCGGTCGCGGCGTCGGCCTGCTTGGGGCTCCAGACGTAACGCAGCACCCGAGCACCCCAGACCGCCGCCCACCGGGCATGCTCCTTCTTCTTCAGAACCAGGTTGGCCTGCTCCCCACCCAGGTAGCGCAGCGCCGTCGGGTGGCGAGCGGGATCGGCGCCCGACAGGAGCGAGACGGCGTACGTCGTGACCGCCGCCTCGCTCACCTGACTGAGCAGCTCACGCAGGTTCTTGTCGAAGGACGCGGACAGGTTCTTGGGTTCGGACAGGTCCGCGAACGCCTTGTCGAGATCGGGCATCAGTCGAGCCACCTAGGGTGAAGGCCGGCCCCCCGGTCCGGTCACAGCCAGTCGACGTCCGCGGTTGCAGCGCCTGAAGCAAGACTGGCATAACCAGGACCTCGGTCGAAGAAGGGCTCCTCGTTCCGGTCGGCCCGCATCTCCGCGCGGAGCTTGTCGCTGGCCTCCGCGTTGACGATCGGCTCGTCCGAGCTGCCCTCGACGATCGCGCCGTAGTCGCTGCGGGCCGCCTCGACCGAGACCTTGCCCCACAGCACGTCGCGCTCGATCTCGGCGTACGGCCGGTCCAGCGGGTCGCCCCAGCCACCGCCGCCGGTGGTCCGGATCCGGATCACCTCGCCGGCCTTCACCGCCTCGTCGTCGGCGAGGGCGTCGACCTCACGCTCGTTGGGACCTCCCGGGTCGATCGTGACCGAGAACGGCTTCCCGGCCTTGCCGCCCTTGACGCCCCAGCAGGAGAGGATCGACCGGTCCGCGATGGACATGAAGTGCCCGTCCTTCAGCCTCCGGATGTGCTTCTCGTAGCCCAGGCCACCGCGGTACCGGCCGGCGCCGCCGCTGTCCACCGCGAGGCCGAGCCGCTCGACCATGAAGGGGAAACGGGACTCCGAGAACTCAGAGGGCAGGTTCCGCGAGTCCGGTACGACGTGGATCGTGTCCTCGCCGTCGGAGTAGTAGCGACCGCCCGAACCGCCACCGAGCACCTCACGCATCAGGTAGGGGTTGCCGTCGAGGTCCTCGCCGTACACGCCGGTGTAGCGGATCGTCTCCTGGTCCGCGGGCATCTTGCCGTCCACGGCCTTGGCCACCACCCCGGACAGCACACCGAGGAGCCGCAGGATCACGAACGTCCGTGCGTTGGTCGGGGCGGGGAACTCCGGCGTGATCAGCGTGCCCTTGGGCGGGAACCGCATCTCGATCAGGGGGACAATGCCCTCGTTGACGTCGAGCTCGGCCATCCGCTCGGGGGTGTCCGCGAGGTTCCGCAGGATAGGCGCCAGCCACTTCTTGAGGAAGTTGCCGTCTGCGTAGTCGCCGCAGTGGTTGATCGGACCCTTGGCCTGCGGGGCGGTGCCGTTGAAGTCCATGATCAGCCGCTCCCCGTCCGGGTCGTCGGCGGCCGTCTTGGTCAGCGTGATCCGCTGGGTGTGCAGCTTGGGGTCCTCCACGCCGTCGTGCTCGGCGTAGTCCTCCCAGACGTACTCCCCGACCGGGATCTTGGACAGGATCTCGCGCCGGAAGGTCTCCGTGGTCTTGTCCAGGACAGCGTCGAAGCAGGCCTCTACGGTGTCCTTGCCGTAGCGCTGGAAGAGCTCGGCCATCCGGCGTGCGCCCATCAGGCAGGCGGAGCACTCAGCGTCCAGGTCCGCGGCCAGCGACTCAGGCATGCGCGAGTTGCGGGTCATGATCTTCAGCGCCTGCTCGCACGGCACGCCCTCGTCCCACAGCTTGATCGGGGGGACCATCAGGCCCTCCTCGAACACGCTCGTCGCGTGGCTGGGCATCGAGCCCGGCACCGCCCCGCCGATGTCGTCGTGGTGGCCGAATGCCTGCACGAACGCGACGACCTCGGGGCCGTTTCCGGAGTCGTGGAACACCGGCGCGGTCACGCACAGGTCAGGGAGGTGGCCGATGCCGCCCTCGGACATGTAGACGTCGTTGTGGAAGAAGACGTCGCCGGGCTTCATCTCCTCGATCGGGTAGTCCCGCACCACGGGGTGGACCAGGGCGGAGTACGAGCGACCGGTCAGCTTGCGCAGGTTGCGGTCGTGGATGCCGGCCCGGTAGTCGTGCGCGTCCCGGATCATCGGAGACCGGCTGGTCCGGCCGATCGCGGTCTCGACCTCCATCTCCACCGAGGCGAGGTAGCCCTCGATGATCTCGACCAGGATCGGGTCGGGAGCGGTGCCCGTCTCCGTCAGTCGGTAGGCCTGCTGCGTCATGAGGTTGCTCCGTCCGTCTTGCGCGTGATGATGAGGTTGCCGTAGGTGTCGACGCGGGCCGTGAAGCCCG
>JBFIWG010000252.1:0-5313 GCA_041606495.1 Nocardioidaceae bacterium | reverse complement strand
CGGCACCCAGCTGCATCATCATCGCGGCGTCGGCCGGAGTGGCGATGCCACCGGCTGTGAAGAGTACGACGGGCAGCTTGCCGTTCTCGGCGACCTCGCGGACCAGCTCGTACGGCGCCTGCAGCTCCTTGGCGGCGACGTACAGCTCGTCCTTCTCCATGCCCTGAAGGCGACGGATCTCGGCGCGGATGGTCCGCATGTGCGTCACGGCGTTGGAGACGTCGCCTGTGCCCGCCTCGCCCTTGGAGCGGATCATGGCGGCACCCTCGGTGATCCGGCGGAGCGCCTCACCCAGGTTCGTCGCGCCGCACACGAAGGGAACGGTGAACAGCCACTTGTCGATGTGGTTGGCGTAGTCCGCCGGGGTGAGCACCTCGGACTCGTCGATGTAGTCGACACCGAGGCTCTGCAGCACCTGCGCCTCGACGAAGTGACCGATCCGGGCCTTGGCCATCACCGGGATGGACACGGCCTCGATGATCCCGTCGATCATGTCAGGGTCGCTCATCCGGGACACGCCGCCCTGGGCGCGGATGTCGGCGGGCACCCGCTCGAGCGCCATCACGGCGACCGCGCCGGCGTCCTCGGCGATCTTGGCCTGCTCGGCGTTGACCACGTCCATGATCACGCCGCCCTTGAGCATCTCGGCCATGCCACGCTTCACACCGGACGTGCCCGTGGTGGGCGAAGCCGCGTCGTTCTGGGTCCCCGTCTGGTTCTGCATCTGCGCGTCAGTCACGTTCAACCTTCTACATACCGGCAGGACAGAGGGCCCCGCCACGAAATTGAGGATGGGACCAGAGTACGGGCTGCTCCCGGCAACGGCCGAACCAGGATCAGCCGTCGACCAGTGCGGTCGGGGGCTCGGCGTCCAGGTCGACCGTCTCCAGCTCCGACGCCCGCCCCGCGAGCCTCAGCCACCGCACCCGACGCCGCGAGCGGAGGACCCGGGCGGACACCACCGTGTCGTTGTGGAACCTGCGGGCCAGCTCCACCTTGAGGCAGTCGTCGGCGAGCTCGTCGAGCAGCTCGGCGACGCTGGGGTCCTGCTTGAGCGCACGGACCTCGTCGGCGTCCGGGAAGACCGCCCTCAGGGACTCCGAAAGGTCGGACTCGGCCGACTCGAACTCGTCGGGCGCTGCTGCGCGGGCCTGGTGCGCGGAGTCGACGAGCAGCAGCGAGCGGGCCGGGTCCAGGGCGCCCGAGGTGGCAAGCTCCAACGACGTGCCCGACCGGTGCAGCAGCATGGTGTCCAGCGTGGTCCGGGCGAGGTCGATCCGGTGGTGCATCCGGTCGAGGCGGTTGGCTGTCCAGGTCAGCCAGAACCCGACGACCGCGACCAGGAGTACGACGGCCGGGGTGATGACCCACTCCATCAGGCCCCTCCCCTCACGCGGTCGCCGGCGACGGTCTCGTAGACCTGGACGATACGGCCGGCCACTACGGACCAGTCGTAGCGTCGTGCCGCCGGGCCGGCCTCCTGGAGCAGTCGCTCCCGACGGTGGTCGTCGCCGAGCAGGATGACCGTTCGCTCGGCCAGGTCCGCGGCGTCACCGACCCGGAACAGCTCACCGAACCGCCCCTCGCCCAGCACCCGCCGGAAAGCCGGGATGTCACTGGCCAGCACGCAGGCGCCGGCCGCCATCCCTTCGATCAGGACGATGCCGAAGCTCTCCCCGCCGGTGTTCGGGGCGACGTAGACGTCGGCGGTGCGAAGCGCCGCCGCCTTCTCCGCGTCACTGGCCCTGCCCAGGAAGAGGACCTGGTCCCGCACCGCCGCCGGCAGAGCCGCCCGGGATCGCGGCGAGTCCCCGCCGCCGACCACGAGCAGTCGGACGCCGTGCCGGTGAGCGAGCACCCGTTCGAAGGCGTCCAGCATGAGGCCGAACCCCTTGCGCGGCTCGTCGAGCCGCCCCACGAAGGCGAGCGTCCCGCCCTCGCCGCGCCACTCAGCCTTGGGCGAGGCGTTCGCGAAGCGGTCGACGTACACACCGTTGGGGATCACGACGGGCTCGCCGCCGACGTGGGTGACCAGGGTGTCACGGGCGTACTCCGACACCGCGATCCGCGCACTGATCTTCTCCAGGGATGGCCGCAGGATGGAGGCCGACGCGGACATCGCCCGCGACCGGATCTGCGAGGTGTGGAAGGTGGCGACCACCGGGCACTCTGCTGCCCAGAGGGTCAGCAGCGAGAGGCTCGGCGACGCAGGCTCGTGCAGGTGGAGTACGTCGAAGCGCCCCTCCTTCAGCCAGCGGCGCACCCGAGACGCAGCGACGGGCCCGAAGGCGACCCTGGCCACGGAGCCGTTGTAGGGCACAGGAACGGCTCGGCCGGCGGGCACGACGTAGGACGGCAGCCCGCTCTCGTCCTCGCTCGGTGCGAGCACGGACACGTGGTGGCCGAGGCCGATCAAGGCCTCCGCGAGGTCCTTGACGTGGTTCTGCACTCCCCCGGGGATGTCGAGGGAGTACGGGCAGACCAGGCCGATCCGCACGCCCTCAGCCCCTTCCCGGTCCCGGGTCCGCGAGGAACACCTTCTGCATCATGTGCCAGTCCTCAGGGTGTGCCTCGATGCCCTGGGCGAACGCGTCGGCGACGTCCTGCATCATCGCCGCGAGTCCCTCGTCGCCGTTGCGGTGCGCGACCTCTGGGTGCAGCGTGATCACCATCTCCGGGCCGTCGTACGCCAGGGTCGCCGGAATCAGCGGCGCCCCGGTACGACGGGCCAGCTCGGCGGGCCCGCGTGGCATCCGAGCGGTCTCGCCGAAAAGCCGCACCTTCAATCCCGTCCGGCTCAGGTCCCGGTCGGCCAGCAGGCACACGAGGCCGCCCCGACGGACCCGCTCCAGCAGGATCGGGAACGTGGCGGGGTCGCCGGCAGGCAGGATCTCCATGCCGAGCGAGGCGCGGTACTCCACGAACCCGTCGTAGAGACGCTCGGGCCTCAGCCGCTCGGCGACCGTGGTCAGCGGCATTCCGGTGGCGCATGCCCAGGCGCCGGCCCAGTCCCAGTTGGCCATGTGCGGCAGCGCCACGACCACACCCCGGCTCTCGGCGTAGACGTCGCGCAGGAGCGCCTCGTTGACCACCCTCGTTCGACGTACCACGTCGTCGATCGGCCAGGCCGGCAGCCGGAAAGACTCGCACCAGTAGCGAAGGTAGGAGCGGACCCCGGCGTGGGTGAGCGTGTCGAGCTCGGCGTCGGCGAGCTCGGGCCGGACTCTGGCCAGGTTGGCGCGAAGTCGCTGCACGCTCCTGCCGTCGCCGCGGTAGACGCGGTCGGCGATCTGGTCGAAGACCCGCCGTGCCGCATGCTCGGGAAGCCACCGGACGATCCGCCAACCGGAGAGGTAGCCCAGCGCGGTCGCGTTGTCCGAGGCCGCAGCCGCCGCCCGACCCAGTCCCGACAGCAGGCTGCGGTCCATCAGGCTGTCGCTCGAGCCTGACTGCGAACGCCGAGCACCCGCTGCACCACGGTGAGGGTGCTGGCCGCCGCGAGCACCACGAGCGCCAGCGGCAGCAGGATCGGGAGGTCGAGGAGGTCGCTGAGCCCGGTCATCACGAGGATCGCGACGATCCGGTCCGCACGCTCGGCGATCCCACCCTTGGCCTCCATGCCCAATGACTCGGCGCGGGCGCGCGCGTAGCTGGTCACCGAACCCATGACCAGGCAGTACAACGCCAGAGCGGCGAGGGCTTCCGACTCGCCGGGACCGGCGAAGTACAGCACCAGCCCACCGAAGATGGCCGCGTCACCGAACCGGTCCAGGGTCGAGTCGAGGAAGGCGCCCCACTTGGACGAGGTGCCGGCCAGTCTCGCCATGGTGCCGTCGAGCAGGTCGGAGAACACGAACGCGGTGATCACCAGCACTCCGACGAGGAGCTCGCCGCGCGGGAAGAACACCAGCGCACCAGCGACGACGCCGATCGTCCCGACGAGCGTGACTGCGTCGGGGCTGATGCCGAGGCGCAGGAAGAGACGCGCGACGGGGGTGAAGAAGTTCGACCAGAAGGTGCGGAATCGGTTCAACATGGCGAGAGCAGGCTATCCGGTCCGGGAGGCCCGGCACCTGCGACCCGCTGCGCGACGACCGAGCGTGTGCGAGGCCACTTCAGACAGCGGCGCGCGGCCGAAGTGGGTCGGCCAGCAGCGGCGCGAACGCCAGCTCGGCGGCCCCCATCAGCGACGAGTCCTCCCCCAGCCCTGCCGGCTTGAGCACGACCTGCTCGCGGGGTACGACGAGCGACCCGGTGCCGAGCCCGTCGAGGACGAGGGACTCCCGCGCCGAGCACACCAGGGCGAGGACTCCGCCGAGCACGATCATCTCGGGGTTGAAGATGTTCACCACCGCGCGAAGCCCGACTCCGGTCCACCTGGCCACCACTTCGAGTGCCTCCTCTGCCCTGCGGTCACCGCCGTCGGCGGCCGCGATGACCTCGGACACCGCGGCCGGCCCGCCTCCCGGGAGCCGGCCGGCCGCGGTGAGGAGCTCGTTCTCCCCGACCCTGGTCTCCCAGCAGCCGACCGCGCCGCACCGGCACTGTGGACCCTGGCTGTCCACGAGAAGGTGGCCGATCTCGCCGGCGTACCCGTCCGCCCCGCGCAGCGGCACGCCGCCGACGAGGAAGCCACCACCGATGCCGACGCTGCCGCTGATGAAGGCGACCTCGTTCACCCCGACCGCGACTCCGCGAATGTGCTCGGCGAGGACACCGAGGTCCGCGTCGTTGCCGGTGGCAACCGGCATGTCCAGCTTCTCGGCCAGAAGCGTCTGGAACGGCTCGTCGACCCAGCCGAGGTTCGGCGCGAACCGCACCAGTCCGTCCTTCGCCCGGACGGCGCCGGGCAGGGACACCCCGACCCCCAGGCACGTCGCCGGGTCCGCGTCGGTCTGCAGCTCCCGGGTCATCTGGACCACGGCATCCACGACGTGACGGACGTCGTGCTCGCCGCGCTGGTGGACGCGGGTGCGCCGGTCGAGCACGACGCCGCCGAGACCGACCCGGGCGACCGTGATCCGGTCGACGTCGAGCCCGACCGCCAGCACGGTCACGTCGCTGCGCGGGGTCACCACTAGGGATGGCCGGCCCGAACGCCTCTCGGCGGTGGGCAGCTCCTCGACTACCAGGCCCAGGGAGGCCAGCTGCGAGGTCAGGTCGCCGATGGTGCTCCGGTTGAGCCCCAGCCCGCTGGTGAGCACCGCACGGCTGGTCGGTCCGTGCGTGTGCACCCACGACAGCAACGCGCTCGTGTTGACCCTGCGCAGCTCCTCCTGACTGATGCCCGAGCGCCGGACTCCGCCGATGTCG
>JBFIWG010000251.1:0-5318 GCA_041606495.1 Nocardioidaceae bacterium | reverse complement strand
TGGACGCCGCGCTCTACCGGCTCGCGCAGGAGTCGCTGACCAACGCCGTACGGCACGCCCGGAGCGCGACCCGCGTCGGCATCGACGTACGCCGGGAGGGCGACGCCGTCAGGCTGCGTGTCAGCGACGATGGACAGACCGGGCCGGGGCCAGTCCCGGAGCCTGGGTTCGGCCTTCTGGGCATGGCCGAACGCGCCCAGCTCCTCGGCGGATCGCTCTCCGCGGGGCCGGGGCCCGAGGGTGGCTGGGTGGTCGAGGCCGTGCTGCCGGCGGAGGGGCTGGCATGAGCATCCGTGTTGTCGTAGCCGACGACCAGGACTTGGTCCGGACCGGGCTGGTGATGATCCTCGGCGCGCAACCCGACCTCGAGGTCGTGGGGGAGGCAGCAGACGGGCTCGCAGCGCTCGACCTGGCGACCCGGCTGCGTCCCGATGTCCTCCTCGTCGACATCCGGATGCCCGGGCTCGACGGCGTCGAGGTGACGCGGCGCCTGGCCGGGCCACACGTGACGGACCCGATGGCGGTCGTCGTGATCACCACCTTCGACCTCGATGAGTACGTCCTCGGCGCCCTACGCGCCGGCGCCCGCGGCTTCCTGCTCAAAGACGCCGGGCCGGAGCTCCTCGTGCAGGCCATCCACGCGGCGGCCCACGGGGACGCGCTGATCGCCCCCAACGTCACCCGCCGGCTGCTGGCGACCTTCGCCGACCAGGCGCCGGTGGTACCGGTCCAGCCCATCGACCCGCTCACCGAGCGCGAGGAGGAGGTGCTCGCGCTGGTGGCACGGGGCCGGACCAACGCCGAGATCGCCACCGAGCTCTTCGTCGGCCTGAGCACGGTCAAGACCCACGTCGCCTCGTTGATGACCAAGCTCGGCGCCCGCAACCGCGTCGAGATCGCGATGTGGGCGTACGACACCAGGCGCGTGAGAGCCGATTAATGGGTACAGATCGCAGCGTAGGCCGGTGGGATTCGGTAGCCCAGCGATGGGTGCGGCCGGTCGTGGTTGTGATCCGTCACGGGTGCCTTGTCGCTGTGCGGGCTTCGGACTCCCCCTCGGATTCCGATGTGACATCGGGGGTGGGGTGTGAGACGTCGTCCCCAAGCACGTGCCGACGGCGTGCACTTCACGCCCCAACGGGCTGCCGCCGAGCAGGCCGCCGACGGTCGCGCCGAGCGAAAAGCACGGCGGATTCAGGTCGGCATAGCGGCGGGAGAACAGCGCCGCGGAGCGCGACAGGGCGGCGTGAGTGGTCTCGCAGGGCACGCTGGGACGGGCGGCGGGTGCAGATAGACGCCGACGCCGTCGCCGGGCCGGCGTGGGCGGGCGGTCGGCGCGGTTCGGGGGCGGCACCCGTCGTGGGTCGTGGTGGTTGGCTGCCGGAGGGAGATCCCATGCGGGAGGCGCGGACGCCGCGGGATGGCCGAACAGGAACGACCCTGCTGGGTCGTTCCTGTTCGGATGTGCAGCGTGGGGCAGAACCCCGGGATGGTCAGCGGGTCGGGTAGATCGCGATCTCCTCGAGCGTGCGGTGGTCGTCGTCGAAGTCGAGCTCGGCGACCTGCACACCTGCCCGCAGGTCGGCGGTGGTCGCGTCCCGGTCCGCGGCCTCCTCCTCGGCGTCGGTGGCGTACTCGCCGTCCCACTCCTCGAACTCGATCTCGGTGTCGGCGGTGACCACGCCGGTGAACGTGAAGCCGTGGGTGCTGGTGACGGTGAGCAGCCCGGTGCCGCTGTCGAAGGAGGCGATGGTGCCGATCAGGTCACCGTCGTCCTCGTTGCCGTCGAAACCGCACACATCGGCTGCGTCGTCGTCCTCGTCCTCGTTGGCCTCGCCGTCCTTGTCGGCGTCCTCGTCGCCGTCCAGGATTCCGTCCCGGTCGCTGTCGGCCGACCCGACCCGGATCCCGCGCATCTCGTTCTCGTCCTCGTCGTCGACGTTGTCGCCGTCGCGGTCCTCGTCGTCGAACTTGCAGCGCTCGCTGGCGTCGTCCTCGTCCTCGTTGTCGATCCCGTCACGGTCGGCGTCCTCGTCGCCGTCCAGGATCCCGTCGTCGTCGGTGTCGGCGTCGAGCAGGTCGGTGCTGCGGTACCCGTCGCGGACCTCGTCGCCGTCGTCGTGGCCGTCGCTGTCGGTGTCCTCATCGCGCGGGTCGCTGCCGACGCGGTACTCGGCCAGGTTGCGCAGGCCGTCCTTGTCGAAGTCGGCGCGGGCGTCGGCGGCGCGGTGAGGGTTCAGGCCGTGGCGCTTCTCCCACCGGTTGGGGATTCCGTCTCCGTCGCTGTCGCGGACGGCGGCGTGCGCCGCGGAGGCAATTCCGGTGGTGAGCAGCGCGGCGACCGCGGTCACGGCCAGGGTCTTGTGCACGAACATGGGCGGTACCGTCCTTGTGAGGCTAGAGGAGGGTCACGCCGCGGTGGGTGGCGTGATACCCGTAGTTCGCTGCGCGCGCCGGGGAGGATACGGGCAATGCGCACTTTTTTGATTCGGGCCCTCCGCCGGCGCCACCGGCCGCTACGCCTCTTGCGCTACAAGCGCGGTCCGCAGCATGCGGTAGGTCCGGCGCAGCTCACGTCGGGCTGACGTTCGTCTCCCTGAGCGCGGCCTACGTCGTCGGGTCCGCACTGACACAGGTCCCCGGCCTGAGCGGCTGTTCGAGGCCCGCCTGGGCCTGGTCACCGCCCTCGACCACGCCGCCGGCACCACGCCAGAGGCCGCCGGCGCGGACCCGGAGGCCGGGAATGGCGAGAGCAGCGAACGAGGGCTGCGGGTGGACACCGCCTGGTCGCTGCACAAGGTGGTCGCCGGCATGAACGTCTACAACTTCCTGGTCCGGCCCGCCCGGCAGTGGGTGGAGACCTTTTCGGACTGGACCGCCTGGCGGCACCTGGACCCGGAGCAGGCGACCGACATCGGCCGGCACCTGGCCGGGCTCCAGCCCACCGAACGCGACGAGGACGAGGACGCCAAACGGTTCGACCTGCTGCTGCGCCTGTAGCTCGCCCAGCTCGACGGCGACGCGGTCACCTTCGAGCGGCTGCTGGCACCCGGCCGGTCGAAGGCCAGGGTGACCATCGCCGCAGCCACGGCCATTTGACCCGACGAGTACACATAGTCGCCGTCCCTCGTCCAGAGAACAGCAAAGAAGGCGGAGACCACGCCGAATGGAAGCGCGCTGGGACTCCACGCCCCCAGACTTGTCACGCTCCGATTCCCCCCAGCGCTGTCATCCCGAGGTTTCTCCCTGTACCCGCCCGCAACCGCGGCGGGCACCTCGTCGGCGTACCTGACGTACTGCACGCGCGACGTGGGGCTCACTCCCGAGGATCATTCCGATGATGGTCCCCATGTCCCGGGCCTCTAGCTCAATTGGCAGAGCAGCGGACTTTTAATCCGCGGGTTGTGGGTTCGAGTCCCACGGGGCCTACAAAAGCGATGTCTCTGAACATCGTGGACATCCCGGAACAGTCAGCGGAGCGAGGCTGCAAGGGTCGCCCGGCCCAACCAGTCGTCGATCAGACTCGCCAGGACCCCCGGCTTTTCGTGGGGAAGCGCGTGGCCCGCGCCGTCCAGGACGGCCAGGGTGGCCCTCGGGTAGTGCTGGAGCAGGTCGGCAGCTGCCGCGTACCCGACGATGGAGTCCTGCCGTCCGGCCACGACGAGCGTCGGCCCGTCATACGCCGGCCCCGCTGGCGAATCGAGTTCCCATCGCTCGCCGATCCGCTCCATGGCGGCCTCGTCGGCAAGTGGGATTGCTGGGACGACGAAGCGCTCGTAGCGATCGAGCATGGCCGGCGTCTGCAAAACGAAGTAGCCGCGGAACTCCTCATCCCCGAGACTGTCCGCCGCGACCACCGCCTGGTGCTCCGGTACGTCGCGGACCCCTGCCAACAGGGGACAGACGAGGGCAAGTCCAGAGACCCGATCGGGTCGTCGAGCTGCGATCCCCTGACCGTAGTAGGCGCCGGCCGAGTGGCCGACGACCAGGATGTCGTCTCCCCCGGCGACCTCGTCCACGAAGCCCAGCAGGAGGTCGAGGACGTCGTTGGCGCTGCGCATGTGAGCCGGAGCTGGTGTGCGCCCCATTCCTGGGAGGTCAGGGTAGATGCGCCGAAAGCCGCCGCGGGCTCCCAGACCAGGCTCGAAGCAGGCCACCGCTTCACGATGGTCGACTCCAGCTCCGTGCAGCACCAGCACCGGCCGGCCGTCGCCGTGCTCTACGTAATGGACCGGTATGTCGCCTACAGCACACTTCATCGGCCCACCGTACCGACGCCGGGCTCATGCGTGGCCGCTGGAGACTCACGCCGCGGCGGCTCCCCGCTGACCTATTGGCGTCCGACGTTCAGACCGACGGTGAGCACCTGGTCCATCTCGATCCCGGCAGACTTGCGCACCGCGTCTTTCAGCGGGAGCAGGTACAGCCCGTCCTTGGGGAACAGCGCAGTAGAGAACTCGACGTCACCGATGCGCACGCAAACGGGCACCTGGCCCCAGTACTCGACCCCCTTGGCAGCGAACTTGATGTCCTCGCTGTGGTCCTCCGGTATCCGCACGAAGTAGAAGGGTGCCGGGCCCCGCCACTCGATCACCGGACCCTCGAACTCGAAGTCCATGAATGCCATGACGCGAGTATCCCGGTCCTGCGGACTTGACGGTCCACATCTGCACCCCGAAGGGCGGACAGGCTCCGGCTGGAGGCGGCGTGCACTCTCGCTCGCTAAGTTGGCCTTGCACTGGCCGACAAGGCACCTCGGGGAGGACCCAATGCCCGGTGGATCTGCGTATCCCGGACCCCCTGAAGCGCTCGAGCTGTACGCCGCAGCCGTCGCTCGAAGCGCATCAGGGGCCTCCGTCAAGGGAGCCAAGAACCCGTACACGTCGCGCAACGGCCACATGTTCAGCTTCCTCGACGCGGAGGGAGCCATGGCGCTACGTCTGTCCGACGAGCTCCGTGACGAGTTCCTCGCGACGTACGACAGCGGGCCGGTGATGCAGTACGGCCGCACGATGCGGGGCTACGTCGCCGTACCGGCCGAGCTGCTGCACCACACCGACGAGCTGGCCGGTTGGTTCGACGAGAGCCATGACTGGATCGGCACCCTGGAGCCCAAGCCGACCAAGAAGTAGCCACTCGGAGGTCGTCAGCGAGCCGCGCGCCTGGGCGTCGACTCGCTCGCCGGATGCCTTCTGTCCAGCGCGACCCATGGCCAGGTCACGAGTGCCCAGACGACGATGATGACCAGGCTCTCGGCCAGGACGTACCAGGGCCAGGGCCCCAGGAGGTCGAGAATCGAACCCGAGCGCGGCTTCGCG
>JBFIWG010000250.1:0-5326 GCA_041606495.1 Nocardioidaceae bacterium | reverse complement strand
GTGCCGTTCGCCTCGATGGTGATCGGGTGGTTCCCGCTGCTCGACGGGCTGTGGCCGCTGTGGGACGACAAGAACCAGGCGCTGCACGACAAGCTGGCGCGCACCAACGTCGTCGTACGGCCGCGTCAGGCGTAGCGGGCCACGAAGTTGGCGAGGATCCGCGGGGGAGCGGAGACCCGCATCTGCGAGAGCCGGCGGATCAGGTCGTCGAGCTCGTCCGGCGGGAAGTAGCCGGCGTGCTGGTAGACCCGCACCCGCGTGATGATCGCGGCCCGGTCCAGCTCCGCGTGGAACTGGGTGGCGTAGAGGTTGTCCTTGATCTTGAACATCTGCACCGGGCAGGTCAGCGACGTTGCCAGCAGGACCGCGTTCGGGGGCAGCACGCTGCAGGCCTCCTTGTGTCCGACGAACGCCTCGAACTCGTCGGGGAGCCCCGCCAGCAGGGGATCCGCCCGGCCGTCCTCGGTCAGCGACACGGTCGTCGAGCCGACCGGCTCGGAGTACGTCCGGTCCACGACGCCGCCCTGGTGCACGCCGAGCGTGCCGATCCCGTAGCAGGCACCCAGAAAGGGGAAGTCCCGGGCCACGACCTCGTCGAGCAGGTCGTTCAGCTCCGACTCGACCCGCAGCTGCTCAGCAGACTTCAGCTCGGTCGGGTCGCTGGAGTTGAACGGGCCGCCGCCGAGGAAGATGCCGCTGTAGTCGTCGAGGTCGATCCGCGGCAGCGGTCCGGCCTCCATCCGGATCCGGTGCAGGCCCTTGGGGGCCAGTGAGGTCTCGCGCAGGAACGAGGCGTACTCGTCCTCGGCAGCCTCGTCCTCGGCGCGTGAGGACAGCAGCAGGAACGGCTTCAACCCCGTACTGCTCTCGTCGGCCCGGATCCGCTCACAGAACCTTGGACAGGAAGTCCTGGGTCCGTGACTCCTGAGGGTTGCCCAGCACATCGGCCGGGTTGCCCTCCTCCACGACGACGCCGCCGTCCATGAACACGACGCGGTCGCCCACCTCGCGTGCGAACCCCATCTCGTGGGTGACCACCATCATCGTCATGCCCTCTTGCGCGAGGTCCTTCATCACGCCGAGGACGTCGCCGACGAGCTCCGGGTCGAGCGCGCTGGTCGGCTCGTCGAACAGCATCATGTCCGGGTCCATGGACAGGGCGCGGGCGATCGCCACCCGCTGCTGCTGGCCACCGGACAGGTGCGCCGGGTAGGCGTCGATCTTGTCCGAAAGGCCGACCTTCTCGAGGTTGCGGCGGGCCACCTCGGTCGCCTCGGACTTGCTGCGCTTCTTCACCCGCTGCTGGGCGAGCGTGAGGTTGCGGAGCACGCTGAGGTGGGGGAACAGGTTGAACTGCTGGAAGACGATCCCGATCCGGGTGCGGATGTCGTCGAGGTCGGTCTCCTCGTCGGTGACGTCCACCCCCTCGACGATGATCTGCCCCTTGGTCGGCTCCTCCAGCCGGTTCACGCAGCGCAGCAGCGTCGACTTGCCCGATCCCGAGGGGCCGATGACACAGACGACCTCACCCTCGTCCACGTGGAAGTCGATGCCCTTGAGCACCTGGTTCTCTCCGAAGTACTTGTGGAGGCCGCGTACGTCGATCGCGTGCTCGTACGCGGGTCGGTTGTCAGTCATGGCCGTCACCTGGCCTTCTGGGTACGTCGCTCGAGCCGCGCCACCAGGCGGGTGAGCGGGAGCGTGATCATGAGGTAGAACGCAGCTGCGGCCAGCAGCGGCGTGCCGTCGGCGGACTCGATGAGCCCGTCGCGGGCGAACGTGGTGAGCTCTCGCTCCTGCGCCGCCATGCCGATGACGAACAGCAGCGAGGTGTCCTTGATCAGGATCACCAGTTCGTTGGTGAGCGGCGGGATCACGATCCGGATGGCCTGGGGAAGGACCACGGAGGTCATCGTCCACGACCCGCTCATGCCCAGGGAGCGCGCTGCCTCCACCTGCCCCTTGGGCACCGCCTGGATCCCGGCTCGGATCGTCTCGGCCATGTAGGCGGCCGAGACGACGATCAGGGCCAGGACGCCCGCACCGATGCTGCCACCGGGCGGGGTCCAACCGAAGGCGATCGGGACCGCGAACCCGAAGGCGATGATCACGATCAGCGCCGGCAGGCCTCGGAAGAACTCGATGTAACCCGTGGCCAGCCACCGGTAGGGCCCCACCGGCGACAGCTTCATCAGTGCCAGCACCAGGGCCAGCACCAGGCCACCCGTGAAGGCGATTGCGGTGTAGACGATCGTGTTCTTCGCTGCCACCGTGAGGATCTCCGGCCACAGGTCGGCCAGGACCTCGGTGTCGAGGAAGTTGTCACGGATCGCGGCGAAGTCGGCCGAGAGCACGATCGCGCCGACAATCGCCACGAAGATCGCGTACAGGACCCACTGGGTGAGCTTTTTTCGCGTAGTTCGCTTCACGAGCGGACCTCAGTCTCTCGTCGCAGGGAGGGCGGGGTCAGCTGCCCGTGGCGAAGTACTGCTCGTACAGCTTGTCGTAGGTGCCGTCGTCGCGGATCCGCTGCAGCTCTGCGTTGACTGCCTCGAGGAGGTTCTCCGCACCCTCCTTGCGCACCGCGAAGCCGTACTGCTCACCGGTGTCGTACTCCTCGACGATCTGGAAGCCACCGTCCTTCTCGTGCTCGAGGTTGACCGGCAGGTCCTGGAGCAGCGCGTCTACCTGGCCGGCCTGGAGGGCTGGGTACATCTCGCCGTCGCTGGGGAAGCTGATGATCTGCGCGCCCTCGGGGGCGTTCTCCTCGGTGTAGGTCTTTCCGGTCGTGCCCTGCTGGACGCCGACCTTCTTGCCCGCGAGGTCCTCGATGGTCTGGATGTCGGAGCCTTCAGGAACCAGCAGCGACTGCTTCGAGTCGTAGTACGGGTCGGCGAAGGCCAGCTTCTCCTGGCGCTCCGGTGTGATCGTCATGGCCGCGGAGACGATGTCGCACTGCTGCGAGTTCAGCGCCAGACCACTCTGAAGGCCCTCGAAGGCCTGGTCCTTGAGCACGAGCTCGAGACCGAGGCCGTCGGCGACCTCGTTCATGATGTCGCCGTCGAAGCCGGTGTAGGTGCCCCCGTCGCGAAGATCGAAGGGCGGGTAGGGCACATCGGAGCAGACCGTCAGCTTGCCGTCCTCGATCAGCTCCAGGTCGCTACCAGCGGAACCCCCGGTGCCTCCGTCGTCGCCGCTGTCGGAGCCGCAGCCGGCCAGCACGAGGGAGGCGACCGCTGCGACGGTCAGGATCTTCAGTCGTCGGTTGATCATGACCTTCACCCTAGTCTGGACTAGTCCCAGCGTGCGACACGGTGCGGAAAGGGTTACCCCGTCGCAATGGTCTTACGGGCAAAAAGACGCAATATCCCTTTACCCAGCGTGGCATCCGTTAGACACTGGTTGATGCGTCCACATTGGGGGGGTCCTTGTGGGCGGTGAAGGGGAGCTGGTCTTGAGCCAAGAGACGCACACGCAGCTGCGTGCCGGGGAGCGGTTCGCGCACGAGGCCGCGTTCTACCGTGGTCTGGACGGCATGGTCGAGACCGTGGCTCCTTTCGTGCGCCAAGGCGTGGAGAACGGCGAGTCTATCCTCGTCGCGCTCCTTCCGGACCGCATCAAGGCGCTGCGTGCCGCGCTCGGCGACGACGCCAGCCGAGTGGAGTTCGTGAACATGGCCGAGCTGGGTGGGAACCCGGCTCGCATCATTCCCGAGTGGCGACGCTTTGTGGCCGAGGCGGATCCGACTCGCCCCCTGCGCGGTGTCGGCGAGCCGATCTGGGCCGGCCGCCGCGCCGTGGAGATCGACGAGTGCCGGCTGCACGAGTCCCTGCTCAATGTCGCCTTCGATGACGGTCCACCGTGGCAGCTGATGTGTCCGTACGACGCCGATGCCCTGCCCGACTACGTCATCGACGACGCCATGCGCACCCACCCCATCGCCAGCGGGCCGACGGGGCACGCGTCCTACGAAGGACACCAGCACGCGATCGAGGAGTTCGGGGCGCCGCTCGCCGGGCCGCCCAGCTCCGCCGACGAGTTCACGTTCGGCTTCGAGGACCTAGGTGGACTTCGCGGCATCGTGGCCCGGATGGCGATCCACGCCGGCCTGGACCATGATCGCGCGGACGACCTCGTGCTCGCCGCCCACGAGCTCGCCACCAACAGCGTCACCCACGGCGGAGGCCACGGCAGGATGAGTCTCTGGCTCGATTCCGAGGCACTGGTCGTGGACGTTCGTGACGCGGGCGTGATCGGCGACCCCCTCGTCGGCCGCGATCTGGATCTATCGCTTGCCGAGCACGGCCGTGGAGTCTGGATGGCGAACCAGCTGTGCGACTTGGTGCAGGTCCGGTCCACGCCGCGCGGGACCGTCGTACGCCTCTACGCCTGGCGCTAGTCGACCCGGGCCTCCGGTCAGGCCGGCAGGATCGTGCCGCTGACCTCGCCGAGCGCGATCCGGCCGCCACGCGCGCCCGGGGCCGTGGCCCGGATCGTCACGGTGTCCCCGTCCTCGAGGAACGTGCGCTTCTCGCCGTCAGCGGTGAACGGCTCCTTGCCGCCCCAGGACAGCTCGAGGAACGAGCCACGCTGGTCCTTCTCGGGACCGCTGATCGTGCCCGAGGCGAACAGGTCGCCGGTGCGCAGCGAGGCCCCGTTGACGGTCATGTGCGCGAGCATCTGCGCCGGGGACCAGTACATCGAGCGGTATGGCGGCCGCGCGACCACCTCACCGTTCAGCTCCACCTCGAAGTCGATGTCGTAGCCGGCCCGATCGCCGACCCGGAGATAGTCCAGCGGCTCCGGATCCTGGCCCGGCAGGTCCACGCGGGCCGACTCCAGAGCGTCGAGCGGGGTGACCCAACCGCTGATCGAGGTCGCGAACGACTTTCCGAGGAACGGGCCGAGCGGGACGTACTCCCAGGCCTGGATGTCCCGAGCGGACCAGTCGTTGAGGGGGAGAACCCCGAAGACGTGGTCGGCGAACCCGTCCACACCGACTGGGTCTCCGATGTCACTCGGCGCGCCCACGAGGAAGCCGAGCTCGGCCTCGATGTCGAGCCGCTGCGACGGGCCGTAGGTCGGGGTGTCCTCGGTGGGTGGCTTGCGCTGGCCACGCGGGCGGCGTACGTCAGTCCCGGACACGACCACGGTTCCGGCGCGCCCGTGGTAGCCGACGGGGAGGTGCCGCCAGTTCGGCAGCAGCGGCTCGGCGTCGGGGCGGAACATCCGCCCCACGTTGGTGGCGTGGTCCAGCGAGCAGTAGAAGTCGACGTAGTCGGCGACCTCGAACGGCAGGTGCAGGGTCACCTCGCCGACCGGTACC
>JBFIWG010000249.1:0-5339 GCA_041606495.1 Nocardioidaceae bacterium | reverse complement strand
GACGCGCCTCGCCTGACCAGCTGCCCCGCCGGTGAGCCCGCAGGCTCACTGGCCGCAGGCAACGCAAAGGGGCCCGACCACCATCGGTGGTCGGGCCCCGTGTTGCTGTGCGAGCTCAGCCGGGCACTGACCGCCGGTGAGCTTCTCGCGGAGAGCCTGCAGGGCCTCGTCGGACGCCAGCGAACCGGCACCCTCCTCGACCGGAGCAGCCTCCTCGGAGGAGTACGAGGTGGCCTCGCCAGCCTCCGCCTCGGCAACCTTGGCCTCGGCCTGCTGCTTGAGGTGAGCCTCCCAGCGGGCGTGCGCCTTGGCGTACTGCTCTTCCCAGGTCTTGCGCTGCTCGTCGAAGCCCTCGAGCCACTCGCCGGTCTCCGGGTCGAAGCCCTCGGGGTAGATGTAGTTGCCCTGCTCGTCGTACGACGCGGTCATGCCGTACAGAGTCGGGTCGAACTCCTCGCCCTCGACGGCGGTCGCGGTCTCGTTCGCCTGCTTCAGCGACAGCGAGATCCGACGACGCTCGAGGTCGATGTCGATGATCTTGACCATGACGTCGTCGTTGACCTGGACGACCTGCTCGGGGATCTCGACGTGACGCTCGGCCAGCTCGGAGATGTGGACCAGGCCCTCGATGCCCTCCTCGACGCGGACGAACGAACCGAACGGCACCAGCTTGGTGACCTTGCCCGGGACGATCTGACCGATCTGGTGGGTGCGGGCGAAGTGCTGCCACGGGTCTTCCTGGGTGGCCTTGAGCGACAGGGAGACGCGCTCGCGGTCCATGTCCACGTCGAGAACCTCGACCGTGACCTCGTCGCCCACCGCGACAACCTCGCTCGGGTGGTCGATGTGCTTCCAGGAGAGCTCGGAGACGTGCACCAGACCGTCGACGCCGCCGAGGTCGACGAACGCACCGAAGTTGACGATCGAAGAGACGACGCCCTTGCGGATCTGACCCTTCTGGAGCTGGGTCAGGAAGCCCTGGCGGACCTCGGACTGGGTCTGCTCGAGCCACGCACGACGGGACAGGACCACGTTGTTGCGGTTCTTGTCCAGCTCGATGATCTTGGCCTCGAGCTCCTTGCCGACGTACGGCTGGAGGTCGCGGACACGACGCATCTCGACGAGGGAGGCGGGGAGGAAGCCACGGAGGCCGATGTCCAGGATGAGACCACCCTTGACGACCTCGATGACCGTGCCGGTGACGACACCGTCCTCTTCCTTGACCTGCTCGATGGTGCCCCAGGCGCGCTCGTACTGGGCGCGCTTCTTGGACAGGATCAGGCGGCCTTCCTTGTCCTCCTTCTGGAGGACCAGGGCCTCGACCTTGTCGCCGACCTCGACGACCTCGGACGGGTCGACGTCGTGCTTGATCGAAAGCTCACGCGAGGGGATGACACCCTCGGTCTTGTAGCCGATGTCGAGCAGGACCTCGTCCCGATCAACCTTGACGATGGTGCCATCGACGATGTCACCGTCGTTGAAGTACTTGATGGTCTCGTCGATCGCGGCGAGAAAGTCCTCTTCCGAACCGATGTCGTTGACCGCAACCTGCGGGGCGCTGTCGAAAGCAGGAAGAGTGAAGGTGCTGCTCGTCATAAGGGAATGGATTCCTTGGATGGATGGAGTTGTGCGGGCGCGCCGAGGGAGCCTTTTTCACTACCTTGGATTCAAGGAGCCGAATGGACCCAAACCGTCGCGGGTCCGAACAGCCGAATAGCGAGCGAGAATCTGCTCCGTCTGAGACTCAGGCAGACTCCTTGCGCATCTGACAGGATACGCGGCCCGGGTCGCTCGCGTCCAACCGCCTCAGAGGCCGGCTGGCGGGGTCCCGGACGTCAGGCAGCTGTCCGTGGGAGCAGGCAGGATGAGGGCGTGGAGTTCACCGCGACGCTCGTGCGCTGGACCGGCGAGGGAGCCTGGGTGTTCGCGCCGGTGCCCGAGGAGCACGCACCGGAGCGGGCCGGGCCCTTCGGCCGGGTCCCGGTGGTGGCCGTCGTCGATGGCCGTCAGTGGGCGACCAGCGTCTGGCGCGACCGCGAGGCCGGCTGGCTGCTGCCCGTGCCCTCGCGAATCCGTCGCGGCAAGGACGACGGCGACGAGGTGACCGTGTCGGTGGAGGTTGACGCAAGTCGCCTATGACCCGCTCTCGTGTCGCGAGCCGCGTCGGGTCACTCGGGGGGAGGGTCGGCGTGCAGGTCGCCCGTTCGGGCGATGCCTAGCAGCAAACCGTGCGCTCGGTCTGCCACAGGGTTCTCGCCCCGCCGCGCCGCGAGGTCGACAAGCGCCCACAGGTCGGCCGCCCGGGCCAGGTCCAGCAGGTCCTCCCCCGCATCCGGAACTCGCCCGGTGTACGCCCGGACCACGGCGTCGACGAAGCTCGGATCGCGGTGGAAACGCAAGAGATTGCCCAGGTCGCTCACCGGAAGGCCGGCGTGCGCGAACTCCCAGTCGAGCAGGCCGGTGACCGCTCCGGTGTCGGGGTCGACCAGAATGTTCTTCGGGTTGAAGTCGCTGTGCACCAGACAGGTCCGGTCGACTGTGTCGAGGAGGGTCTGCGTTTCGTCGGCCAGGTCCAGCAACGCCTTCTGGTCCTCCTGCGTCCAGTCCGAGAGCGCAGTCCGCTCCAGGTGTGCCTTGGTCCACGCCGGCAGGTCCTCTCCGCCGGCAGGCAGGTCGCCGATGCTCAGATCACGGTCCACGAACAGACCGGGCCGCTGCATCGGCATCTGCGCCAGCCGCGCCAGCAGCTCGCCGAGTCGCTCGCCGATGACCCGGCGCAGGTCGGGGCCGGCCTGAGGCAGGAGCAGGTCCAGACGAGTCCCCTCGAGGTAGGACGTGACCAGCAGGGCAGGCAGGCCCAGCTCCGGGTTCGCCCGTCGTACCTCCAGCACCTCCGGCACCGGCACCAGGCCCCGGACCAGCCGCAGCACCGCGGCGTCGACCTCCACCGCCTGCGGCCCGCGACGGGCACCCCGGTCGGCGTAGATGCGTACGACGGTCCGCTCCCCTGCGGCCTCCGCCAGGAAGGTCTCGCCGCTGAAACCGCCGTCGAGCGGGGTCAGTCCACCAACCAGCGCATCCATGTTGTCGATGCTGTCACAGGCCTCCGGGCCTCTACTAAGGTCGCCCCATGCGCGAAGGCGTCGAACCAACCCGCCGTACCGTCAACGAGATCGAGACGCAGCGCGCCAACCGCGGTGACTGGGACCGGACCGCCGACGAGTACCAGGCCGAGCACGGCGAGTTCCTCAAGGACGTCGGCTTCATCTGGTGCCCCGAAGGCCTCGACGAGGCCGACGTGCGCCTGCTCGGCGACGTGGCCGGGAGGCGGGTGCTCGAGGTGGGCTCGGGCGCCGGACAGTGCGGTCGATGGCTGCTCACCCAGGGCGCGTCCGTGCTCGCCCTGGACCTCTCGGTGCGCCAGCTCCAGCACAGCTCGCGGATCGACGCCGACAGCGGCCTCAACCTTCCTGCGGTCTGCGCCACCGCGACCGACGTGCCGTTCGCGGGCGACTCGTTCGACCTGGCATTCTCCGCCTACGGCGCACTCCCGTTCGTGCTCGACGCGGGCCGCGTGCTGGGAGAGGTGGCGCGGGTCCTGCGCCCCGGAGGCCGCTTCGTGTTCTCGGTCTCGCACCCGGTCCGGTGGACGTTGCCCGACGACCCGAGCGCCGCGGGGCTCCGGGTCACGCAGTCCTACTTCGACCGCTCGCCCTACGTCGAGCAGGACGAGGCCGGCGAGCCCACCTATGTCGAGCACCACCGCACGATCGGCGACTGGGTGCGGGCCATCAACGGCGCCGGCTTCACCCTCTACGACGTCGTCGAGCCCGAGTGGCCGGAGGACCACGACCGCGTCTGGGGTGGCTGGAGCCGTGAGCGTGGCCTGCTCACGCCGGGCACCGCGATCTTCTGCTGCCGTCTGCCCGGATGATCCGTCCGGGAATGACAGGAGGGGCGCCGATCGCTCGACGCCCCTCCTTGCTGCTTACGGTCAGATGAACCGGCGACGGAGCCCGATCACACCGGCCCCGGCCGCGAGCACCGCGACGCCACCGACGCCCCGGGCGATGTTGCGGCCACTCTCCCCGTCCTCGCCCCGGATCTCGTAGCTGTACGCCGTCATGCCGACCGCACCCTCGGGAGCACCGAAGGCCATCTTCTCGGCATCGGCACGCTCCGCCGACGCCTCGATGGTGGCGTACATCTCGCCGTAGTTCTGGGCCGTCGCCTCGCCCGCCTCGACCAGCTTGCTGGTGCCCTCGTCCGAGAGACGCTGGGCACCGTCCCGAAGCGCGGGCGCCCCACCGGCAGCCGCCTTCAGGCCGTCGGCGATCTTCGTGGAGCCGTCGGCCGCGTCACCGAGACCGTCCGACAGACGACCGGCGCCGTCGGAGAGACGCGCCGAACCGTCGCGAGCCCGGCCGGAGCCGTCCGCGAGCCGACCCGCACCGTCGGCGAGCTCGGCCGAACCGTCGCGCAGCAGCCCGGCTCCTGCGTCCAGCTTCTTCGCACCGGCATCGAGCTCGGAGGCTCCTGCGGCCAGCTCACCCGCGCCGGCGTCGAGCTTATTCGCACCGGCGTCCAGGCGACCGAGGCCGTCGGCCAGGGACGCGCCGCCGGTGTTGGCGTCCTGCGCGCCGGCCGAGAGCTGAAGCACACCGGCCACTGCCGAGGTGATGCCCGCCGACAGCCGCTGCACGCCTGCGCTGACCTGCGTCATGCCGGCCTTGTACTCAACCGCGCCAGACTGCAAGGCGCCCGCGCCGTTCCGCGCCTCGGTGAGGCCCGCCTGCAGCTGGGCCGCACCCGGGACCAGCTGACCGTTCAGACCGGTGATGGCGGAACCGAGACCGGCCGAGACCTGCCCGAGGCCAGCGCTCGCTGCACCCAGGTCGGTGCGGCTCTTGTCGACCCCGGCGACCAGCTGGTCCACCAGACCGGTGCACTGGGGCACGCCACCACAGAAGTTCGCCTTGAGCTGCTGCAGCCCACCTGCGAGCTGGTCCAGGCTGCCACCGTTCGACAGCGATGCGTCGAGCCCGGCCTTGACCTGGTCCACCCCACCCTTCGCGGTCGGCAGCCCACCGGCCAGCTGCTGCAGTCCACCCTTGAGCTGACCCGCTCCGCCCTCGAGCTGGACGAGCCCGCCCTCGAGCTTGGCGAGTCCGCCGATGAGCGTGGTCGGGTCGCCGGCGGAGCCGAGCTTGGAGATGAGCAGGTCTATGCCCTGCTGCAGCTGGAGCGCACCGTCCTTGGCCGCGGGCAGCCCCAGGGCCGGGTCGGCGAGCTGCGAGAGACCACCGCTGATCTGGCCGAGGCCGGCGGACAGCTTGCGG
>JBFIWG010000248.1:0-5340 GCA_041606495.1 Nocardioidaceae bacterium | reverse complement strand
TTCGCCCTGACGATCCTGCAACGTCGGCTGGCCTCGTCTCCGGAGGCGATCTACCAGTCCTTGGTCCGGCGCCGCGAGCGGTTGGAGAGACGTCTGAAGGAAGAGCGCGTGTTGCAGCGGGGGGCGCAGGCGCGTCTCCAGGAAAAGGATGAGTTGGATAAGGTTGCCGAAGAGTTATTGGAAGATCCGGACGACGCTCCGGATTCGGAATTTGAGGACGCCGAGGAGAAGATCGTCGATCAGGCCACAGCGGCGGCCGATCTCCAGACGGGCCGCGCCGAGCAGCGCCCGCGACGGCTTGGTCGGACCCGCGGCGAAGAAGATGCAGTCGCCCGGGTTCGCACCCACGTGCGAGGCGATTCCTGCACGCTCCTCGTCGGTGAGGTTCTTGGCCACCGGGCCGCCGAGCTGGCCGTCCTCGCCGACCAGCACGTAGGCCAGTCCCCTTGCGCCGCGCTGCTTGGCCCAGTCCTGCCAGGCGTCGAGCTGCTTGCGCGGCTGGGAGGCGCCGCCCGGCATCACCACGGCGCCGACGTACTGGGCCTGGAAGACCCGGAACGTGGTGTTGGCGAAGTAGTCGGTGCACTCGACGAGCTCGAGGTCCATCCGCAGGTCAGGCTTGTCGGTGCCGTAGCGGCGCATGGCGTCGGCGTAGGTGATCCGCTCCACGGGGGTCTTGACCTCGTGGCCGATGAGCCCCCAGACCGCTTTGAGCACGTCCTCGGCGAGGGCGATCACGTCGTCCTGCTCGACGAAGCTCATCTCGATGTCGAGCTGGGTGAACTCCGGCTGACGGTCGGCCCGAAAGTCCTCGTCGCGGTAGCAGCGCGCGATCTGGTAGTAGCGCTCCATGCCGGCAACCATCAGCAGCTGCTTGAACAGCTGCGGGCTCTGCGGCAGGGCGTACCAGCTGCCCGGACGGAGCCGCGCGGGCACCAGGAAGTCGCGCGCACCCTCGGGCGTGGACCGGGTAAGCGTCGGCGTCTCAACCTCAACGAAACCTTGAGAGTTGAGCACCTCGCGGGCCGCTCGGTTCACCTCGCTGCGGAGACGGAGAGCCGCCGCGGGACCGGCCCGACGAAGGTCGAGGTAGCGGTGCGCGAGGCGCACCTCCTCCCCCACCTCGGTGTACTCGTCGATCGGGAACGGCAGCGGTGCCGCTGCGCTGAGCACCTCCACCGACGAAGCGATGACCTCGATGTCCCCGCTGGGCAGGTTCGGGTTGGCGTTGCCCTCGGGCCGCATCGCGACCTCGCCGACGATCTTCAGGCAGTACTCACTGCGCAGGTGGTGAGCGACCTCCTCGTCGCACACCACGACCTGGACCGCCCCCGAGGCCTCGCGCAGGTCGAGGAAGGCCACACCACCGTGGTCGCGGCGCCGGCCCACCCACCCCGCAAGGGTGACGGTCTCTCCGACGTGCTCAGCCCGAAGGCTGCCGGCGTCATGCGTGCGGATCACTTGTTCTCCTCTGAGGTGTAGTGCGCGGTGATGTTCGGGGTGAGGTCGTTGGCGGGTGGCGCCCAGGTCGTGGGGTCGGCATCGAGCTGGTCGCCGCTGCGAATGTCCTTGACCTGGTGCGTGCCGGCGTCCGCGTCCATGCCCGGGAACCAGACGTAGGGGATGCCCCGGCGCTCGGCGTACCGGATCTGCTTGCCGAACTTCTGCGGACTGGGCGCGACCTCTGTCGCGATGCCTCGGGCGCGCAGCTGCTGGGCTATCTCGTCACAGACCGGCCGGGAGTCCTCGTGCGGCAGCGCCACCAGCACAACGCTGGGCACGCTGCGGTCGGCCCGGAGCCGGTCGTGGGCCAGGAGCGGCAGCAGCATCCGGCTGACGCCCAGGGAGATGCCGACGCCGGGGTACGTCGTACGCCCATCGCTGGCCAGCGAGTCGTAGCGACCACCCGAGCAGATGGAGCCGAGACTCTCGTAGCCCTCCATGACGGTCTCGAACACCGTGCCGGTGTAGTAGTCGAGCCCACGGGCGATCCGCAGGTCGGCCTCGACCACGAAGCGGTCACTGGTCACGGAGGCGCAACCCTGCAGCACGGCGGCGAGCTCGGCCAGGCCCTCTTCCAGGAGCTCGTTCGTGACGCCCAGCGCCCGCACGGAGTCCACGAAGGAGGTGTCGGTACTGCGGATCGCGGCAAGCTCCAAGCAGCGCTGCGCCTGCGCCTCGTCGAGGCCTGCCTCCTCCACCAGCATCTTGGCGATGACTTCGGCCGAGACCTTGTCGATCTTGTCGATCACGCGCATGACCGACTCGATGTCGGTGGCGCCGATCCCTTGGTAGAAGCCCTGGATCAGCTTGCGGTTGTTGACCTGCAGCCGCATCGCCGGGAGCGGGAGGCCGACCAGGGTCTCGGCCATCACCCGCGCCACCTCGATGTCGTGGTGGAACGGAAGGACGTCCTTGCCGATCACGTCGATGTCGGCCTGCAGGAACTCGCGGTAGCGGCCCTCCTGGGGTCGCTCGCCGCGCCACGCCTTCTGGATCTGGTAGCGGCGGAACGGGAAGTCCAGCTTTCCGGCGTGCTCGAGCACGTAGCGCGCGAAAGGCACGGTCAGGTCGAAGTGCAGGCCGATGCCCGCGTCCGTCCCCGCCTCGTCCTGGAGCCGGCGCAGGACGTAGACCTCCTTGGAGGTCTCCCCCTTGCGCAGCAGCTGGTCCAGCGGCTCAACCGCACGCGTCTCGATGGGGGCGAACCCGTGCAGCTCGAAGGTACGGCGGATCTGGTCGAGGATGTGCTGCTCCACGAACCGCTGGTCAGGCAGCAGCTCGGGGAAGCCGCTCATCGGGCTGGGCTTGCTCATGTCCTCACAGACCTCGTCGGGGACCCGGGGTTGCCGGGCCGGGCTCCTCGTCCAGGTCACGGTCGACCAGGTCGAGGAGGAAGGGGTTGGTCGCCCGTTCGCGGGCGATGCTCGTCTGCTCCCCGTGACCGGGCAGCACGACAATGGTGTCAGCCAGGGGCAGGACCTTGTTCGCCAGGCTCCGCAGCATCGTCGGGTGGTCTCCGCCGGGCAGGTCGGTCCGGCCGATGGACCCGGCGAACAGCAGGTCGCCGGAGAACATGATCTCGGTGACCTCGTCCTGCTGGTACGGCGTCCGGAACGTGACCGACCCGGGCGTGTGGCCTGGAGTGTGATCCACGACGAACTCCAGCCCGGCGAGCTCGAGCGCCTGACCGTCCGCGAGCTCGGACACGTTGTCCGGCTCGGCGAACTCGTACTTCCCGCCCAGGAGCATGCCGGCCGTCTCCGCCGACATGCCGGCCATCGGGTCGGAGAGCAGGTGACGGTCGGCTGGGTGGATGAACGCCGTTGCGTCGTACGTCCCGGAGACCGGCGCCACGCACCACATGTGGTCGATGTGCCCATGAGTCACCAGGACCGAGACCGGCTTGAGTCGGTGCTCCCTGACGACATCGGCGACGCCCGAGGCGGCGTCCTTGCCGGGGTCGACGACCACGCACTCCTGGCCGGCGCCGGTGGCGACGACGTAGCAGTTGGTCCCCCACGGACCGGCCGGGAAGCCTGCGATGAGCACGAGTCGGGTCTCCTGTCGAAGCTCTTGGGCGTTTTGACCAATGCAGCCTACCCAGCGGCGTCCTCGGCTGGTTAACGGCCGCAGCCACGTCCGTTATGACCTTGTAGTCGCAAAGCCGCTGCCCCGAGGCTGCGCGGCCACCTAGACTCACCTGCCGTGGTGTCGAAGAAGAAACGGCGCAAGCAGCTGGCCCGAGCGAGCGCCCAGAGGCGGGAAGCACGCCGTACCCAGAGGACGACCCGGCAGCGACGGGTACGCCTGATCGCGGGCCTGCTCGTGCTCGCACTCGCGGCAGCAAGTCTTGTCACGTGGGCATCGGCGTTCGACGCGGGTGCTGCTCCCACCGGAAGCCAAGGATTTGACTACGATGCTTCTGCAGTGGAACGCACCCATGCACTGACAACTCCGATTGAGGTATTCCGGTGAACAGCCCCGAGAGCGATCAGGCAGCCGACCCGTGGGGCCGCGTGTCCGAGGACGGGTCTGTGTTCGTCCGGACCGGTGACGGCGAGCGCAAGGTCGGCCAGTGGCCCGACGGCGACCCTGCTGAGGCGCTGGCCTTCTTCAAGAAGCGGTTCGACGACCTCGCATTCGAGGTGGACCTCCTCGAGCAGCGGGTGAAGTCTGGAGCTCTCGCTCCCGACGAGGCGACAGCCGCCGTCAAGCAGGTGCACGAGTCGATCACGGAGGCACAAGCGGTCGGCGACCTTGCAGGCCTCGATGCCCGGCTTACCGCTCTCACCTCGACGATCGAGAAGCGGCGCCAGGAGCGCAAGGCCGAGCGGGCCAAGCGGGTCGAGGAAGCCAAGGGCCAGAAGGAGAAGATCGCCCAGGAGGCCGAGCGGATCTCGGAGAGCAACGACTGGCGCAACGGCGCCAACCGGATGCGCGAGCTGCTCGAGGAGTGGAAGGCACTCCCCCGCCTCGACAAGAGCACCGACGACTCGCTGTGGCGCCGGTTCTCCACCGCTCGCACGACCTACACCCGCCGCCGCAAGGCGCACTTCGCCGAGCTGAACGAGAAGCGCGACTCTGCGCGCGTGATCAAGGAGAAGCTCGTCGTCGAGGCCGAGGCGCTCGCCGACTCCACGGACTGGGGCCCGACCTCCGGCAAGTACCGCGATCTGATGCGGGACTGGAAGGCCGCCGGCCCGGCACCCAAGGGCGTCGACGACCAGCTGTGGCGACGGTTCCGCGGGGCGCAGGACAAGTTCTTCGGCGCCCGGGACGCCGCGAACGCCGAGCTCGACCGCGAGTTCGCTGAGAACGCGCAGAAGAAGGAAGCGCTGCTGGTCGAGGCCGAGGCGCTGCTGCCGGTGACTGACCTGCGCGCAGCCAAGGAGGCCTTCCGCGACATCGCCGACCGCTGGGACGCGGCGGGCAAGGTGCCGCGCGACCGGATGAAGGAGCTGGAGGGCCGGATCCGGAAGGTGGAGCAGGCCATCCGCGGCGTCGAGGACGACCAGTGGCAGCGGTCCAACCCCGAGGCCCGGGCCCGTGCCGCCGACACCGTCGCGCAGCTCGAGGCGTCCATCGCGGAGCTCGAGGCGAAGCGGGCCAAGGCCGAGACGGCCGGCAACACCAAGAAGGCCGCCGAGCACGCGGGAGCCATCGAGGCTCGCAAGTCGTGGCTCACCGAGGCACAGAGGGCCCTCGACGACTTCAGCGATTAGTTCACCCGCGGGTTCTGCCCCGTTGACCCGCCGGCTCTGCCCCGTTGACCCGCGGGTTCTGCCCCGTTGAGCCGCGGGTTGTGCAGTGAGGCCCTGCCGTTCGTGAGCAGATGGC
>JBFIWG010000247.1:0-5349 GCA_041606495.1 Nocardioidaceae bacterium | reverse complement strand
GGTCGCCTCGGCCACGGCCGCCGTCAAGGCCTCCGACAGCGGCGGGCTGGCCGGTGTGATCACGGTCGACGGCACGCGACCGGCCTGGCGACCGGGCACCTTCGACCGGGTCCTGGTGGACGCGCCCTGCACCGGGCTCGGTGCGTTGCGGCGCCGGCCCGAGTCCCGGTGGCGGCGTACCCCTGCCGACCTCGCCGACCTGGTGCCGCTGCAGCGTGAACTGCTCAGCTCCGCGCTCGACTCGGTCCGGCCCGGCGGGGTCGTGGCCTACGCCACCTGCTCCCCGGTGCTCGACGAGACGTCGGGCGTGGTGGCGGCGGTGCTCGCCGAACGCGACGACGTGGCGCTCGAGGACGCCAACGGCCTCTTCGAGGGGGTGCCCCACCTGCACCCCGAGCAGATGACCCTGCCGGGGACTGTCCAGCTGTGGCCGCATCGCCAGGGCACGGACGCGATGTTCTTCGCCCTGCTGCGTCGCCGCTAGGATCGGCGGCGCCATGGGTATTCAGATCTCGCCAAGCATGCTGGCCTCGGACTTCGCCAACCTCGCCGCGGAGGCCGAGCGCATCTCGCACGCCGACTGGCTGCACGTCGACGTGATGGACAACCACTTCGTGCCGAACCTGACGATCGGCCTGCCGGTGGTCGAGTCACTGGCGAAGGCCACCTCCACACCGCTGGACTGCCACCTGATGATCGAGGACCCCGACCGGTGGGCGCCCGGGTACGTCGAGGCCGGCGCATCCTCGGTCACCTTCCATGTCGAGGCGGCCACCGCACCGGTCCGTCTCGCCCGGGAGCTGCGCGCCAAGGGTGCCCGTGCCGGCATGGCGTTGCGTCCGGCCACCGCGGTCGAGCCGTACGAAGACCTGCTGCCCGAGCTGGACATGCTCCTGGTGATGACCGTGGAGCCCGGGTTCGGCGGCCAGGCCTTCCTCGACATGTGCGTGCCGAAGATCCGCAGGGCCCGAGAGCTCATGGACCGGCACGGCCTCGAGATGTGGCTGCAGGTCGACGGCGGCATCTCCCTGGACACGATCGAGCAGTGCGCCGACGCCGGAGCGGACGTGTTCGTTGCCGGCTCCGCGGTGTTCCGCGCCGACGACCCCAACGCGATGATCGACCAGCTGCGCGAGAAGGCGGAGGCATCCAGCCAGCTCGGCTGAGCCCCGTATGGCCGGACTCACATCCGCATCGCTCGCAGCGTGTGGCAGGCTTATCCCGACGAGTGAAGACTCGCGTGCTCTGGGGTCGGTGTAATTCCGAGCCGGCGGTTAAAGTCCGCGACCCGTCCGCAGCCAGCGGCCGGTTGACCAGGTGGAACTCCTGGACCGACGGTGAAAGTCCGGATGGGAAGCGCACGCAGTCGTCCGTACGTCGGGCCGTCCCCTCGTGGACCGCCCGCGACGTGACGACCGTTATCGAGCCCCGGAGTCCGTGACGGACGAGAGGGGCGGACCACGATGCCAGGGTCGGCGGACGGCGACGCGTCGTTCAAGCCTGCCGAGGAGCGGGCGATGGTGCGTGCGCTCGAGCTCGCCCGGACCCCCGGCGTCCCGCTCGGTCCGAACCCCCGCGTCGGCTGCGTCCTCCTCGACCCCGCCGGTACGACGGTCGCGGAGGGCTATCACCGCGGCGCGGGCACGCCCCACGCCGAGGCAGCCGCGCTGCACGCTGCCGGTGACCGTGCCGAGGGCGCCACGGCGGTCGTCACCCTCGAACCCTGCAACCACACCGGTCGCACCGGCCCGTGCGCCGAGGCGCTGGTCGCTGCCGGTGTCGCCCGGGTGGTCTTCGCCCAGTCCGACCCCAACCCCGTCGCGGCCGGGGGAGCAGCCACTCTTCGAGACGCCGGTGTCGAGGTCGTGGACGGCCTCCTCGCCGGCGAGGCGCGCGAGGTCAATCGGGTGTGGACCTTCGCGGTCGAGCACCGCCGACCCTTCGTTACCTGGAAGTTCGCAACCACCCTGGACGGGCGCAGCGCCGCGGCCGATGGCACCAGCCGGTGGATCAGCTCGGCCGCGGCGCGCGCGGACACGCACCGGCTCCGGGCACTGAGCGACGTGATCCTGGCCGGGACGGGGACGGTGCTGACCGACGACCCCGAGCTCACCGTGCGCGACGACCACGGTGCCCCGCTCGCGCACCAGCCGCTGCGGGCCGTGATGGGCCTGCGAGACGTGCCCGCCGAGCGACGGGTGCTCAACGACGTCGCCGAGACCGTCGTACTCCCGACCCGGGATCCCGCCGAGGCGCTGGCGGAACTCTTCGCGCGGGACCGGCAGCACGTCTTCCTCGAGGGCGGCCCGACCCTGGCCGCCGGCTTCCTCAGAGCCGGCCTCGTCGACGAGGTGGTCTGCTACGTCGCGCCGATGCTGCTCGGCGCCGGCACCTCCGCCGTCGGCGACCTCGGCATCTCCACGATCAGCGACGCGCTACACCTCGACGTCGCCGACATCACCGTCATCGGTGAGGGGGCCGACGCCAACGTCCGGCTCACCCTCACCCCCCAGCAGAAGGAGCAGTGAGTGTTCACCGGAATCGTCGAGGAGCTCGGCGTGGTCGAGACAGTGGACGAGCAGGGCGACGCCGTCCGGCTCACGGTCCGAGGGCCGCACGTCGTGGTCGATGCGGGGCTGGGTGACTCGATCGCGGTCAACGGCTGCTGTCTCACCGTCGCCGAGCGCGACCAGGAGACGTTCACCGCGGACGTCATGCGCGAGACGCTGCTGAAGACGTCGCTCGGGGCCCTGGAACCGGGCGCCAGGGTGAACCTCGAGCGGGCCGTCACCGCGGCCAAGCGCCTGGGCGGGCACATCGTGCAGGGTCACGTCGACGGCACCGGGTCCGTCCTGCGCCGGGAACCCTCCGAGCACTGGGAGGTGGTCACCGTCTCCCTTCCCCGCGAGATCGCCCGCTACCTGGTCCCCAAGGGCTCCATCACCGTGGACGGCATCTCGCTGACCGTCGTCGACGTCATCGACGGCGAGGAGCCGAGCTTCACCGTCTCGCTGATCCCGGAGACCCTGGCCCGGACCACCCTGGGCTTCAAGCAACCCGGTGACCCGGTCAACCTCGAGGTCGACGTGATCGCCAAGTACGTCGAGCGGCTGCTCGAGCACAGGCAGACGGGGGAGACCTCGTGAACCTGTTGGACTGGCTGCTCGAGGGCTCCCTGACGATCGGGACCTCGGCGATCCTGGTGCGCGAGGTCGTCGGCAACGGCTTCGGCCTGGCCAGCGCGATCGGTGGCATGCGCCGCCAGGTGTGGGCGTGGCCCGCCGGCATCGTCGGCAACCTGCTGCTGTTCACCGTCTTCGTGGGCGGGATCCTCGACAAGCCGCAGGAGCACGACCTATGGGGTCAGGCCGGACGGCAGGTCTTCTTCCTCGCGGTCTCGGTCTACGGCTGGTGGCGGTGGCGGCAGAGCCGGAAGTCCGGACCGGCCGCCGACGGCCGCGCGATCACCCCGCGATGGGCGGGCCGCCGGGGCTGGGTCCAGCTCGTCGCCATGGGCGTCGGCGGCACGACGTTCTTCTACTTCGTGCTGCGGGAGCTCGGTTCGTGGGGGCCGCTGCCTGACGCGTGGATCCTGACCGGCTCGATCCTCGCCACCTACGGGATGGCCCGCGGGTGGGTCGAGTTCTGGCTGATCTGGATCGCGGTCGACGTGGTCGGCGTACCTCTGCTCTTGAAGGCCGGGTACTACCCGTCTGCGGCGCTGTACCTGTTCTACGGCGTGTTCTGCCTCGGGGGATTCCTGGCCTGGCGCAAGGCTCAACGCGAGCTCACACCAGGACCGAACCCGACACGAGAGAAGGTGGCCGCATGACCGGCGCACCGAAGGTCCGCCTCGACACCGTCGAGGAGGCGATCGCCGCCATCGCAGCCGGGCAGGCAGTCGTGGTCGTCGATGACGAGGACCGCGAGAACGAGGGCGACCTCGTCTTCGCCGCCAGCAAGTCCACGCCGGCGCTGATGGCGTTCACGATCCGCTACTCCTCGGGCGTGATCTGCGCACCGATGACGGCCGAGACCCTGGACCGGCTCGGTATCCCGCTGATGACGCCGCACAACCGGGACCGGCACCGCACGGCGTACACCGTCTCGGTCGACGCGCGCGACGGTGTCACCACCGGCATCTCGGCCGCGGACCGCTCGCACACGGTGCGGGTGCTCAACGACTCCGCGACCGAGCCGTTCGAGGTGACCCAGCCCGGTCACGTCTTCCCTCTGCGCTACGCGGAGGGCGGCGTGCTCGTCCGGCCCGGCCACACCGAGGCCGCGGTCGACCTCGCCCGGCTCGCCGGACTCTCACCGGCGGGCGTGATCTCCGAGGTCGTCAACGACGACGGGACGATGAAGCGTGGGCAGCAGCTGCGCGACTTCGCCGACGAGCACGGGCTCAAGATGATCTCCATCGACGACCTCATCCACTACCGGCGCCGCCATGAGCAGCACGTCGAGCGCGTCGCCGAGACCCGGCTGCCGACCGCCCACGGTGAGTTCACCGCCTTCGGGTACCGCACCACCATCGACGAGTGCGAGCACATCGCCCTGGTGTACGGCGACCCGAGCGACCTCGCCGACGGCAGCCCGGTGCTGGCCCGGGTGCACTCGGAGTGCCTGACCGGCGACGTGTTCGGCTCCCGTCGCTGTGACTGCGGCCCCCAGCTCGACGAGGCGCTGGCGCGGATCGTGGAGGAGGGGCGTGGCGTCGTGGTGTACCTCCGCGGACACGAAGGCCGGGGGATCGGCCTGGTCGCCAAGCTGCAGGCCTACCAGCTTCAGGACGGCGGACGCGACACCGTCGACGCCAACCTCGACCTCGGGCTGCCCGCGGACGCCCGCCACTACGGCGCCGCCACGCAGATCCTCCGCGACCTCGGTGTCACCTCGGTGCGCCTGCTCACCAACAACCCGGCGAAGGTCAGCAGCCTGGAGGAGTACGGCGTCACGGTGACCGACAGCGTCCGACTCACGCCGCACCCCAACGACCACAACCTGGCCTACCTGCTGACCAAGCGCGACCGGATGGGCCACCACATGCCTCACCTGCACTCGGCGGAGACCGCCAAGACCCACGAAGGAGACAGAGCATGAGCGGAGAAGGCTCACCCGACATCGCCCCGATCGACTGCCACGAGCTGCGCGTCGCGGTGGTCGCCGCCAGCTGGCACGACACCGTGATGGACGGCCTGCTCGCCGGAGCCCAGCGCGCGCTGGACGACTACAAGGTCGAGGCGCCCACCGTGGTGCGCGTGCCCGGCTCGTTCGAGCTGCCGGTCGTGGCCGCCGCGCTCGCGGAGAAGGGCTACGAGGCGGTCGTCGCGCTCGGCGTCGTGATCC
>JBFIWG010000246.1:0-5358 GCA_041606495.1 Nocardioidaceae bacterium | reverse complement strand
GCGGCCGGCGGTGTCGGCTCGTTCCTGACCCAGCTTCTCGTCAGGAACGGCGTGCGGGTGCTCGCGGTTGCCGGGCCGGAGAACGACGAGTGGCTGCGGACGGTGGGCGCCGAGCCCGTGCACCGTGGAGAACGGCTGCGGCAACGGCTTCGCGATGCCGCGCCAGATGGCATCGATGCCGCCTACGACGCCTTCGGAGACGGGTACGTCGAACTCGCTCTCGCGATGGGCATCGATGCCGACCGGGTCATCACGATCATCGACTTCGAAGCCGCCGAGCGCTTCGGGGTCAAGATCGTGTTCGGCTACCAGGTCACGTCGACCGGCGTTCTGACCGAGCTCGTCGAACTGATCGAGGCCGGTGACCTGACCGTCCCGATCGCAGCGCGTTTCCCGCTGGCACAGGTGCGCGAGGCGAACACCCAGCTTGCCGAGCGGCGCACGCGCGGCAAGGTCGTCCTCCGGGTTACGGGAGGCTGACCGCTCCGGCCGAGGTGCCCACGCGCAGGTCTGGTTTGGTTCCCCGCTCGACGGGTGCCCGTAGCATGCCGGTCTGAACCGGTACCAGACCGCCCCCACGTGTGAGCACGATCGCGGTGCTCATGCGACCGTGGGGCTGTTGATCAGTGGGTGGCGCGGGTCCGCCAGAAGACGCGGGTCCAACGTTGCTCCGCTCTTGATCAGGGTGGTGATGTCGTCGAGGGTGTCCCAGACGTTGACGTGCATCCCGGCGAGCATCCTGCCCTCGGCCAGCCAGAACGCCATGAAGGCGTTGTCGGTCGGGTGGCCGCGCAGCACGAGTCGGGTCGGGGCGCCTCGGGGGACGTGACCGGTGTACTCGAGGCCGCTGTCGTACTGGTCGGAGAAGAAGAACGGCACGACGTCGTAGTCCACCAGCTCGTCGAGCATCGACCTGCCGGCCGCGAAGCCGCCGTCGTGGGCGTTGGCCCAGTGGTCGACCCGCATTTGCTGCTGGAGGGTCGGGTTGAACCAGGTGGCGACGTCGCCGGCAGCGAACACGTCGGCTGCGGAGGTGTGCAGTGACTGGTCGCACAGGATGCCGTCGTCGACCTCGATGCCGGCGTTCTCGGCCAGTCGGGTGTTGGGGGAGATGCCGACGCCGACGAGCACGGTGTCGGCGGGGAGGTGTTCCCCGGAGGTCGTGATGACGCCGGTGACGGCCCCATCCCCGACCAGGCGCTCGACGCCGTCGTTCAGCCGGAAGGTCACGCCCTGGGCGGTGTGCAGGTCGACGAAGTACTGCCCGATCTCGGCACCGACGATTCCGTGCAGGGGTGTCTGCTGGGGTTCGATCACGGTGACCTTGCAACCGTGTCCGCGTGCAGCGGCCGCCACCTCGAGTCCGATCCATCCGGCGCCGATGATCACGACCGAGCCGCCGGAGCTGAGTCGGTCGCGCAGGACGTTCGACTGTGCAGCAGTGCGCAGGTACAGCACGTTCATCAGATCTGCGCCCGCTACGTCGAGCCGCCGAACCGAGGAGCCCGTGGCGATCAGGAGCCGGTCCCAGCCCAGCTCGTCGTGGCCATCCAAGGTCAGCGTGTGTCGATCCGGATCGAGCCGGGTCGCCCGGACGCCGAGCCGCAGGTCCACTCGTCGCTCGGCGTACCACTCAGCCGGATGGAGCAGCGCGGAGTCCGGGGCTACAGTGCCGGCCAGGACTGCCTTGGACAGGGGTGGACGGTCGTAGGGCAGCGACGTTTCGCTGCCGACCAGGATCAGCGGGCCCTCGTGGCCTCCGTCCCGGATGGCCTCGACCGCGCGCGTCCCGGTGAGCCCGGCTCCGACGATGACAAAGGTCTCGTTGCTCATCGCGATCTCCGCGCCAGGCCGAAGAACTCCTGCCGAGTACGAGGGTCCTCCCTGACCAGTCCGTGCAGGGCCGAGGTCAGCGTCACGGCGCCTGTGGCCTGGACGCCCCGCATGGACATGCACATGTGCTCGGCTTCGACGACGACCCCGACTCCCTTCGGCTCGAGGTGCTGCTGGAGCCAGTCGGCCACCTGCTGGGTGAGACGCTCCTGCACCTGCAGGTCGCGGGCGAACAGCTCCACCACCCTGGCCAGCTTGGACAGCCCGAGGATCCGGTCCGCGGGGAGGTAGGCCACGTGAGCGACCCCGTGGAACGGCAGCAGGTGGTGCTCGCACAAGGACTGGACGGGGATGTCGCGGGCGAGCACGAGCTCGTCGTAGCCCTCGTCGTTGGGGAAGGTGGTCAGGTCGAACTCGCGCGGGGTGAGCAGCTCGCCGTACGCCGCCGCGACCCGGCGCGGGGTGTCGGCCAGGTGGGGGCTCTCCGGGTCTCGACCGAAAGCGCGCAGGAGATCAGCCACGGCCTGCTCGGCGGCGGGCTCGTCCACCCGGCTCCCGTCGTGGACGACGCGGAGCCGGGCGAGTGGGACGGCACTCATGCGTGTGCCTTCGCGAGGCGCGCGAGGGCGACTGCAGCGACCAGCAGCCCGAAGTCGCGCAGGGCCACGTCGTAGTAGCCCGAGAGGGTCAGCAGGTTCACGATGATCCCGCCGAGCCAGGCGGCCACCAGCCAGGCGCCGAACCGCGGGGCGATCGCGACGGCGAGGCCGGCGAGGATCTCCACGACCCCCACTGCATACATCGCCTGGGCGCCAGTTCCGGGGACGAGGTCGTTAATCCACGGTGCCAGGTAGGAGTCCCACTGCACGAGCAGGTTGGTGAACTTGTCCAGCCCGAACAGGATCGGGGCCACGGTGAATACGGTGCGAAGCAGGAGGAAGGCCTGGTGGTCCGGACTGCGCAGGTCGCCGTCCGCCCGCACGTTGGTCGCAGCGTGAGTGTTTGCGTGAGCCGTCATGACGTGATTCCCTTCTAAAATAGTGAATGACTTACGTTAGATCGCCAACGGCACTACCGTCAATGGATGTTTGCTTTAGAGTGGAGCCATGAGTGCCGATGGACCCGACCCGATCTCGACCGTGGCCGCGCTGGACGAGCCGACGCGCCGCGGCCTCTATGACTACGTGGCGCGGGCGCCTGGCCCGGTCGGACGTGATGAGGCCTCGGCCGCGCTGGGCGTGAGCAGGCCGACGGCGGCCTTCCACCTGGACCGACTGGTCGAGGAGGGGCTCCTGGACGCCGTTCACAAGCGGTTGACGGGGCGCACCGGGCCGGGTGCGGGTCGGCCGTCCAAGCTCTATCTACGGGCGAACCGTCAGGTGGAGGTGTCTCTGCCCCAGCGCTGCTACGAGCTGGCGGGTGAACTTCTCGCGGCCGCGGTCGAGGAAGCTGATGTCTCGGGTCGACCGGTCCGTGAGTGTCTGGCAGGTCATGCTCGGGACACCGGGCGTCAGATGGGACGGGAGGCGTCGACCGACGATCCCGTAGCGGTTCTGGAGGCGAACGGCTTCGAGCCGCGGCCCGAGCAAGACGTGGTCAGGCTGGCAAACTGCCCGTTCCACAACCTCGCCCGGCAGCACACCGAGCTGGTCTGCGGCATGAACCTGCACCTGCTCGAGGGCCTGCTCGACGGCCTCGGCGGGGCGACGTACACCGCCCGGCTCGCGCCGAGCCCGGACAACTGCTGCGTGGTGCTCGAGATGTCGTGACCCGTGAAGGTCGGCGTCTTGGTGGTCTCAGGCTCACGACTCTGACTAGTCCGCTGGCCGCCAAGAGCCCCCATCATTCTTCCAGCGGGCTATCTGCTTGTCAGGGACCGAACCGTCGTCCTCGCGCTCCGGTTCAGGCGTCTGGTGAGGTGGCAGATTGTCCTCGTCAGCCTCGGTCTGGCTGGGTCGGCTCGAGCCGACTTCCTCAGCAGGTTTCGGTTTCATCGTGGCCTCCATGGTGGCCGAGAGCACCATCATGCCCAACGACGTGTAACCTCCGCCAGCACTCGAAGGCCCGCTCAGGGAGGTCATGGTCCGTCGGCTCCGGTCAACGAGACCCGCGCCGAGGAACAGGTCTGCCCTGGGCGAGGAGCTTGCGCTGAGGCCGTCGGCCTTGGGCGGCCACCACGCCGTACTCGATCCCCCTGGGCGTAGGTCGGGAATACTGGACAGAACCTCGTCCAGGCAACTAGTTCGGTCTAGGGGAGCACCTGCACCCAGCGCGCGTCCGCCTTGCAGGGGTCGACGAGCGTCTACTCCTTGATCATGGAGTCGTACTGGTCGAGTGGGTCTTCGGGCTTGTTGGCGTTGGGACAGATCCCGCACCCGAACGTCGCGTGGAACTTCCGCACCCCGGGGATCTTCGAGAGCTCCGGCTGCCAGTCGTCGAGGGAGATGTCGTTCTCGAGGAGATCCAGACCTCGGCGGGGTGTTGAGCTGGCGCTGTTTCCGCAGGTTAGTGCCGGCGTGGGCGCGCTTGGCCAAGGCAGAGCCGAGTGCCTGAGCAGCGTCAAGATTCGCAGGTTCAGATCCTGTCAGCCCGTTCAGAACCGGCCCTGACCAGCTGAAACGCGAGACAGAGCCGGTTCTGTCATTTGAAGCCGAAGGGTCTGTTCCGGATCGCCGTATTCAACGTGGTGTGATTAGGCTGGCCCGAGTAAGGGAATGTTCGGTTTGAGGAGATGCGGCTGCGGTCCCCGAGTTCCGGGAGGACCTTCAGCTCGATGTGCTCTCCTGCGCCTTGAGCACGGTGACGATCGTGCAGAGCCCGTCTCGCAGTTGCGCGTACCTGTCCTCGCCGAGCTCGGCGATCCGGTGCTCCGCCGTGCGGACCTCATGCGGTTCTCCACCCTCGACGGGCGCACCTCGGTCGCGCGCCACGACGAGATGATCCGACTGCGCGCCGAGGGTGACGCCGACGCGGCGGTCGCCCTCGCGTTCGACACCTGGCGGTCGGTCGACTCAGTTGAGCAGGCGCATGTGGGACGGCACGCCCTCACCTCGCGCGAGGACGCCTTCGGCCAGCTCCTGGAGCGCGGTCAGCGCCACGTTCTGCGACATCGGCCCGAACGAGACCCTTGCGACGCCGAGCTCCTCGAGGCGGTCCAACGAAGGCGTCCCCGGGATGGCGATCAGCGTGAGCCGCTGTGGCCCGAAAGCCTCGACCAGCGTCGCCACCTGGTCCTCGTTCAGGAACGCCGGAACGAACACCGCTGGTGCTCCTGCGTCCAGGTAGGCCCTGCCCCGCTCGACGGCGGCGGCCAGGTTCTCCGCAGGGTCCTTGTCCCGTCCGAGATGAAAGCTGTCGGTGCGTGCGTTGAGCACGAAGTCGGGGACACCCTCAGCCTCTGCTGCCTTCATGATCGCCTCGACCTGGCGGGCCGCCTCGGCCACCGGCTTCATCTGGTCCTCGATGTTGGCCCCGACGACACCGACGCCGATTGCCCGCCGGATGGTCTCGGGCGCGTTGCCGTAG
>JBFIWG010000245.1:0-5370 GCA_041606495.1 Nocardioidaceae bacterium | reverse complement strand
CGGCTCGCGCCGGTCACCGAGGGCAGCGTGGTCATCGACGGGGTCGACGTCGCGACGCTCAAGGGCGAGGCGCTGCGTAACAAGCGGCAGGACATGCAGATGGTCTTCCAGGACCCGCTGGCCAGCCTCAACCCGCGGCAGAGCGTCTCCACGATCCTGACCGAGCCGCTGCGTGCGCACGGCATCGCCTACGACGAGAAGACCAAGGTCAAGGACCTGCTCGAGAAGGTCGGCCTGCCGTCCTCCGCAGCACAGAAGTACCCGCATGAGTTCTCCGGCGGACAGCGCCAGCGCATCGGGATCGCCCGGGCGATCGCGATGGAGCCCAAGTTCGTGATCGCCGACGAGCCGGTCTCCGCGCTCGACGTCTCGATCCAGGCGCAGGTTCTGAACCTGCTCGAGGAGCTCCAGAAGGATCTCGGCCTGACCTACCTGGTGATCGCGCACGACCTAGCGGTGGTCCGCCACGTCTCGGACGAGGTCGCGGTGATGTATCTCGGCGGAATCGTCGAGCAGGCTGACGCCGACACGTTGTACGCCGAGCCCATGCACCCCTACACCAAGGCGCTGATGTCCGCGGTGCCGGTGCCCGACCCGGCCGTGGAGGCTCGCCGGGAGCGGATCCTGCTGACCGGGGACCTGCCCTCGCCGGCGAATCCGCCGGCCGGCTGCCGTTTCCACACCCGCTGCCCGTTCCGGCAGGAGGAGCGCTGCGACACCGAGCGACCGGCTCTCCTCGAGGTGTCACCTGGGCACAAGGTGGCGTGCCACTACGCCAAGGAGATCGCCGCAGGCGCGATCCAGCCGCACGCTGTTGCGCCCGAGGAAGCCGACCTTACGTTCGACGCGAGCTGATCGCCCGCCCCGCCCCAGGGAGCGGGCCGGGTGAGGTCAGGTCGGGGCCGGCCTCACGCGGGTGCGGGCTCGATCTGCAGAACCGGTAGCGCCGGCGGGGTGCCCCCGAACTCGGGGCAGAGCGACTGGTGGGCGCACCAGCCGCAGAGCGCGCTCTTGCGCGGGCGCCAGTCGCCGGACTCCTGGGCCTTGGAGATGGCCCGCCACAGTGCTTCGACCTTGCGCTCGGTGGCGAGCAGGTCCGCCTCGTCGGGGGAGTAGCGGAGGAGCTCGCCGCTGCCGAGGTAGATCAGCTGAAGCATCGCCGGGACGATGCCGCGGGTGCGCCAGATGACCAGCGCGTAGAACTTCATCTGGAACAGCGCCTTGGCCTCGAACAGCTCGCTCGGGGCCTTGCCGGTCTTGTAGTCGACCACGCGGATCTCCCCGGTGGGAGCCACGTCGACCCGGTCGATGAAGCCCCGCAGCAGCAGCTTGGAGTCGAGCAGCGTCTCGACGTACAGCTCGCGCTCGGCGGGCTCGAGCCGGCTCGGGTCCTCGAGGGAGAAGTACCGCTCCAGGGACTCCCGGCAGGAGGCCAGCCAGGCGCCGATCTCCGGTCCCTCGGCTCCGAACATCTCCGCGACCTCGGGCTCCTCCACGAGGATCGCCTCCCAGGCCGGTTGCAGCATCTCGGCCGCCTGGTCCGAGGTGCGGTCGGCCGCCGGCAGGTCGAAGAGGTTCTCCAGGACCTTGTGCACCACTGTCCCGCGCACGGCGTCGGGGGAGTACGGCTCGGGAAGCTTGTCGACGGTGCGGAAGCGGTAGAGCAGCGGGCATGACATGAAGTCGCTGGCACGGCTCGGTGATAGCGAACCGACGACGTCGACGCCGTCGACCACGGTGCGGGTGGCCACATCCTGAGTCATGCGAGGAACCCTAGGTCACCGGACCGACAGTTTCCTGATCCGCCGCGGCCACGTCCCGTCTGCCGGCGTACCCGCTGCGAGATAGCGTGGTGCCGTGGAACCAAGCACCGCGCCCCCCGGCGCCCCCGCACCCAGGCGCCAGCCCGGCACGCTCAAGATCGGCCAGATCGGCGGCGTCGACGTCCTCGTCCGCTCGTCCTGGCTGCTCGTGGCTGCCCTCATCGCGGTGCTGCTGGCCCCGCGGGTGGACCAGGTCCAGCCCGGTCTCGGCGGTCTGAAGTACGTCGCAGGACTGGCGTTCGCCATCCTCCTCTACCTCTCGGTGCTGTTGCACGAGATGTCCCACGCGCTGATGGCCAAGCGGTACGGCCTGCCGGTGAAGTCGATCACCCTGCACTTCCTGGGTGGGGTGACCGAGATCGAGGGCGAGCCGGACACCCCCGGTCGGGAGTTCGGTGTGTCGGTGGTCGGCCCTCTCACTTCGATCGCGGTGGGCCTGGTCTGCGGTGCACTGTGGCTGGTCGCGCCCGCCGGTCTGCTCGGGCTCGCGGTCGGCGGCCTGGCTTTCGCGAACCTGATCGTGGGCGTGCTCAACCTGATCCCTGGCCTTCCGCTCGACGGCGGTCGGGTGCTGCGCGCCGCGGTGTGGCGGTTCAGCGGCAGCCCCCACAAGGGCACGATCGTGGCCGGCTGGGGTGGTCGGATCACCGCGCTGGTGGCTCTTGCCTGGCCGATCGCGCAGGAGATCTTCTTCTCCGTGCCGCCGGACATCGTCGACTACCTGATCGCCTTCGTCATCGCCACGTTCCTGTGGGGCGGCGCGTCGAGCGCCATCATGTCCGCGAAGGTACGACGCAAGCTGCCCGCCCTGCACGCCCGAAACCTGGCGCGGCGGGCCCTGGCCGTGCCGAGCGACCTGCCCCTGTCCGAGGCGGTCCGCCGGGCCCAGGACGAGCAGGCCGGCAGCATCGTCGTACTCGACGCGGCGGGGCGGCCGTCCGGAATCGTCAACGAGGCGGCGCTGCTCGCCACACCGGAGGAGCGGCGACCCTGGCTGCCGGTCAACTCGGTGTCGCGCACCATGGAGCCCGGGCTGCTGCTGCCGGCCGACATCACCGGCGAGTCGCTGGTCCGCGCGATGCAGAAGACACCGGCGTCGGAGTACCTCCTCGTCGAGCCGGACGGCAGCGTCTTCGGTGTCCTCACGACCGAGGACGTCGACCGCGCCTTCGCGTCCACCATCTAGCCCCGGATATCCTCCTGCGCATGCCCCCCGAGAACCCTGCCCCGGTCGAGCCTGCCACCACCCCGGCGGTGACGGCCGACGATGCTGCACCCGAGTCCTGGTCCGGGGTCCACCGCGGACCGCTCCGGGCGGGTGAGTGGGTGCGGCTGACCGACACCAAGGGCCGCAGGCACAACATCTGCCTGGAGGAGGGGCGCCGCTTCTTCACCAACCGCGGGTCGATCGACCACGACGACCTGATCGGCCGACCGGAGGGCTTCAGCATCACCTCGTCCGCGGGCGGTGAGTACCTCGTGTTCCGCCCGCTGCTGAGCGAGTTCGTGGTGTCGATGCCGCGCGGCGCGGCCGTGGTCTACCCCAAGGACGCTGCCCAGATCGTGGCGATGGCCGACATCTTCCCGGGCGCGCGGGTGGTCGAGGCGGGCGTCGGGTCCGGCGCCCTGACCTGCTCGCTGCTGCGCGCCGTCGGGCCGAACGGGCTGGTCTCGTCGTACGAACGGCGTGCGGAGTTCGCCGAGGTCGCCGAGAAGAACGTCACCCAGTTCTTCAACGGACAGCACCCGGCGTGGAAGCTCACCGTCGGTGACCTGGTCGAGTCCCTCGAGGACCGGGACGTGGACCGCGTCATCCTGGACATGCTGGCTCCCTGGGAGTGCGTCGACGCGGTGGCCGAAGCCCTCACACCGGGCGGGATCATCTGCGCGTACGTCGCCACCACGACCCAGCTCGGCCGCACTGTGGAGACGATCCGGGCACACGGCGGGTTCACCGAGCCGCAGCCGTGGGAGACCCTGGTTCGCGACTGGCACGTCGAGGGCCTCGCGATCCGTCCCGGTCACAAGATGATCGGTCACACGGGGTTCCTGGTCACGGCGCGGAGGATGGCGCCGGGGGAGAAGGCCCCGGCCAAGAAGAGGCGCCCGGCACCGGGGGCCTACGGGGTGGACTACCAGGGTCCGCGGCCTGCAGGTCTGCCGCCGACCATTGCCCAGGAGTCCTTCGACGACTAGGCCTTAGGCGAGTCTGGCTGTGAGGATTTCGTTTCTGATCTGAAACCGACACTCCTGGGATAACCGCTTCACTTCTTTCACCGCGCGGGTAGGGTCGAATCCACAACGACGCTGCGGAGGTGACGTTCGTGCCAGCATCAGAGAGTGGATCGGGCCGGTCGAGTTCTCGCTCGCCCGAGGAGCTGCAGAGCCAACTCGCCTTCCTCGAGGAGGAAGTGGCCGACCTGCGCCGGCGTCTCGCCGAGGGTCCGGCCCATTCCCGTGCGATCGAGCACCGGCTGACCGAGACCCAGCGGTCCCTTGCAGCCGTGACGGCGCAGAACGAGCGCCTGGCGCAGCCACCGGCCGGTTTCGGTACCTTCCTGACCCGCAACGATGACGACTCCATCGACGTCTTCACCGGCGGTCGCAAGCTGCGGGTGAACGTCAGCCCGTCCGTGGATCTCGACGAGCTCAAGCGTGGCCAGGAGGTCATGCTCAACGAGGCCCTGAACGTTGTCGCCGCCCTCGAGTTCGAGGAGGTCGGCGAGGTCGTGATGCTCAAGGAGTTCCTTGCCGACGGCGACCGCGTCCTGGTGATCGCGAACGCCGATGAGGAGCGTGTCGTGCGAGTGGCCGAGCCGCTGCGCGGTGAGAGCCTGCGCGCCGGTGACTCGCTGCTGCTCGACGCCCGTTCGGGCTACGTCTACGAGCGGGTGCCGAAGTCGGAGGTCGAGGAGCTCGTCCTCGAAGAGGTCCCCGACATCGACTACGACAAGATCGGTGGCCTGATCCGCCAGATCGACCAGATCCGGGACGCCATCGAGCTCCCGTACCTCTACCCCGACCTGTTCACCGAGCACCAGCTCAAGCCCCCGAAAGGTGTGCTGCTCTACGGGCCGCCCGGCTGCGGAAAGACGCTGATCGCCAAGGCCGTCGCCAACTCGTTGGCGAAGAAGGTCGCCGCCAAGACCGGTGGCGAGGGTGCCGGCGGGAAGTCGTACTTCTTGAACATCAAGGGCCCCGAGCTGCTGAACAAGTACGTCGGTGAGACCGAGCGCCACATCCGGCTCGTCTTCCAGCGGGCGCGGGAGAAGGCCAACGCCGGTACGCCGGTCATCGTCTTCTTCGACGAGATGGACTCGCTGTTCCGGACCCGAGGTTCGGGTGTCTCCTCCGACGTGGAGAACACCATCGTGCCCCAGCTCCTCTCGGAGATCGACGGCGTCGAGGGCCTCGAGAACGTCATCGTGATCGGCGCCTCGAACCGCGAGGACATGATCGACCCGGCCATCCTTCGGCCCGGCCGTCTGGACGTGAAGATCAAGATCGAGCGCCCGGACGCGGTCTCGGCCAGGGAGATCTTCGGCAT
>JBFIWG010000244.1:0-5381 GCA_041606495.1 Nocardioidaceae bacterium | reverse complement strand
GCTACGGAGCTCTTCCTGAGCACGCGCACCGTCGAGATGCACGTGCGAAACGTCCTGGCCAAGCTGGACTGCACTTCTCGGACGGCCGCGGTGATGAAGGCGTCCGAGAGCGGGCTCCTGGCCATGGAGACCTGACCCGAAAACACGGCAAGGGGCGGCTGGAAACCCGGTAGTTCCGCGGATGCTGACCGCGGTGCGAGACGCGAGGATCTCCTTCATCGACAGTCCACAACCCAGTCGAGGAGGAACCATGTCCAGTACCGTCGTGGAGCTCGTGGCACGAGCCAAGGCGCAGATCGAGAACCTCAGCCCGGAGCAGGTCGCACGGGAGATCGCGGACGGCGCGGTCCTGGTCGACCTGCGCGAGCCGGCCGAGGTAGAGGGAAGCGGCATCATCCAGGGCGCCGTCCACGCCCCGCGCGGCATGCTGGAGTTCTACGCGGACCCGAGCAGCCCCTACCACCGCGTCGAGTTCGACCCGACCCGTCGCACGATCCTCTACTGCGCGTCCGGCGGCCGCTCGGCGCTTTCGGCGAGGGCACTGGCCGAGATGGGGTACGCCGATGTCGCGCACCTGGACGGTGGCGTCAAGGCCTGGCAGGCCGAAGGTCGACCCCTGACCACGCCGACGAGCTGACTGCGCCTGAGCACCCGCTGCCCCGTGAGACACCGTCGTCTCACGGGGCGGCCGTCACGAGCCGGTCACCTCCGGCGCCGGCGATGCGGTCTCAGCAACGGCGGCAGCCGGCCGGGTCAGGCTGGTCAGCTGCCTGAGGGAAGGCAGCAGGAACATCGTGAGCGCCAGCAACAGCACCGACCCCGAGAAGACCAGGGCCGTCACCGACACACCAAACAGGTCGATCGCCGGGCCTGCGAGGAGCAGCCCCAGCGGTCCCGCGGCATAGCTCACCGAGGTGATGACCCCGATCGCCCGGCCGCGAAGTCGTTCGGGTGTCAGCACCTGCATCGCGAGGTTGAGAATCGGCTGCACCGGCCCCCAGAACAGTCCGGTCAGGACGGCCAGCACGAGCATCAACCAGAACGCCGGAAGGGTCGCGACCCCGACCAGCATCAGGCACGCGCCTAGCACCGAGACCACGAACAGCCAGTAGCGCGGGACCGTCCGAACCAGCCTCGGGTAGGCCAAGGACCCGACGACGCCTCCCGCGGCCATGGCCGTGATCACCCAACCCAGCTGCGCAGGCGAGTCGAGCTGGTTGAAGTAGTACGGCAGGATCACCGACTCGAACGGCAGGTACGCCGCGAGCACGAGGCAGATGAACAACGTGGTGGCACGCAGCAGCGGCTGCCGCCACACGAAGGTGACACCTTCGAGCGTCGCGTGCCACACGTTGGTCGGGCGCTCGTGCTCTGCCGGCCGGCCCGCACCGGGCACCCGGATCAGGGCGGTCAGCGCCACGGACAGCGCGAAGCCCGCGGCGGTGAACCACAGCGCTGCCTGCGCACCAACCCAGCCGATGAGCATGCCGCCCAGACCGGGTCCCAGCAGGAACGCGACACCCCAGATCGCCTCGTGCACGCCGTTGGCGCGATCCAGCGGCCATCGGGCTGCCTCGGCCGCACCCGGCAGGATCGCCTCGCGGGCGGTGAAGCCGGCCGGGTCCAGGGCCGCGCCGAGCATCGCCAGTGCGATCAGCCAGCCCGCAGTGAGCTGGTCCAGCAGGCCGAGAACCGGGATCGCGGCCACACTCACTCCGGACATGACGTCCGAGACGATCGCGACCCGCTTCCGTCCGACCATGTCGACAACCGTTCCCGCGAAGAAGCTCGACAGCAGGAGCGGCAGCAGCGACGCCGTGGCGACAGCACTGGCGGCGGTGGCGCTGCCGGTCAGCTCCAGCACCAGCCAGGGCAGGACGACCAGGGCGATGCCGTTCCCCGCGCCCGACACGAGGGTGCCGGCCTCGAGCAGGAGAAGCGGTGAACGGCGCATATCCGCATTCTCGTCGCGGACGCGATGCTCGGCATCAGGTTTTTCCGGCGAGGGCTCCTCTTCGTGACCAATGCCAGGGTGCTTCGTTGCTACCGGCTAGGGAACAACCCACCACAAGAAGGAGATCCCACATGCGGATGCATCGAGCACTGCTGTCGTCGTTGGCGGCCGTCGTACTCACCGTCCCGCTGGCGGCGTCGGCCACGGCCGGCACGGACGGCGGTGAGGCGTCGTCGGAGCCGTCGTACGTCGAGCTGAAGGCGCCCAAGCCGGACTGGTACACCCCTCGGCTGCACGAGCGGGTCATGGCCGCCGCCGAGCGAGGCGAGAGTGTGCCTATTCCTGAGGGCGTGGACTACGACGTCAGTGGCCTTGCGTTCACCGGGATCCGTCCCGGGGCCTGGATCATCGCACCGGCCGGCTGCACCACGAACTTCGTCTTCGGCGGCGCGAGCAACTACTTCATCGGCACCGCGGGACACTGCACATCTGTTGGTGACGAGGTCACGCTGGTGGCGGCACCGGGCGTGCTGATGAACATCGGCACCACGGTGAAGAGCGTCGACAAGGGGATCGGCAACGACTTCGCCCTCATCGACGTGCGACCGGAGATGGAGCAGTACGTCAACCCGTCCATGGCCTACTTCGGTGGGCCGACGTCGGCCGGTTCGCCGAAGGTGGGCGAGGTCGTCGAGCACTCCGGTCACGGCCTGGTCATCGGCACCGGCGGCACACCACGTGCGGGAGTCGTGGTGTACCGCGGGGCCGGTGAGGGCGGCGACGCGTTCGCCTGGGTCGGCGCGGCCAGCCCCGGCGACTCGGGATCCGCGGTGCGTCTGGCGAACGGCCAGGCTGCCGGCGACCTGACCCACCTCGTGGTCGGCGGAAAGTACCTCCCCGGCGACGTGGCGGGTACGACGATCGCGCAAATGCTACGGATCGCGGGCAAGCCGCTCGCCACGGCGCCCAACCTGCCGGATCCGACTTTCTGAGGGGCCGAGCGCGTACGACGGCCCGGTGACACGACCATGTGTCACCGGGCCGCCGGTCCCCCCGAAGGGGGAGGGGCAGGAACTACGCCGGACGGGTGTTCACGCCCTTGATGAGCAGCCAGAGCGCCAGCCCGATCTCTCCCAGGACGGCAGGAGTCAGCAGGACTGCTGCGAGCAGCCCGCCGTAGCCCTCGACCAGGAGGCTGGCCAGGCTGTCGACGACGTAGCCGAAGCCCGCGGCGACCAGCAGAGCACCGAAGACCCGCGGCACGTACCGCGACCGGTAGAGAAGAACGCCGAGCAGGACCAGGTGCACGCCGAAGAACACCAGGGCGACCAGAAATCCGGCGCTGAAGGTCTCCAGGGCCGCCGTCGCCTGCGCCTCAGCCTGCCGGTCCCCAGGGAGACTCGTCAGAAGGCTGCGCGCGACGAAGAGATGGACCACGAGCGCGCCGAGAACGACGGTGTACACCATCCGGAAGACCGCGGCGAGGAGTGCCTGTGCTCGGCTGACCCGCTCGAGCAGCAGGTAGAGCGTCACCGAGATGGCAGCGTCGACCGCAACGATCACGACCCAGGCGAGCAGGCTCACGTCGAAGAGCGCACTGGCCCCGGCGATGTTGATCGCCGTCGCCCCAGCGTCACCTGGCACGAGCAGGGACTCGAGCGTCAGCGGGCCGAGCATCCCGAGCACCGCCAGGACGACGTATAACGCACCGGTGATCCGGGCGAGTCGCTGCGGGGTCATCGGCCGACGACCGGTGGCCTGGCCGGCGGGGGAGACGGACATGGTCGGGGCGCTCATGCCGCACCCGCCTCGGTGGCGTGGGCCAGGGCCGAGGGGGTCAGCCGGCCGACAATGGCCGGCGCCTCCTGGACCAGGTCGTCGTTCTCCACCGCCTCGACCATGAAGAGCGCGAAGTCCGTACGCCTGGTCAGGTTGCTCTCCAGGACCGGGTCGCCCACGTGGCGGCTCCACACCGGCAGACCCTGGCTCTCGCCCTCCTCCAGGTCGCTGCCGCGCACGACAGTCCAGCGGGTGTCGCTGGCGAAGATCCTGCGGCACGCCTCGACCTGGTCGTCCAGGTCCACGACGCGGGCGAGTTTCGCAAGCCGGCCGAACACCGCCACGAAGGCCTTGAGCTTCCGCGTGTAGACGTCCTTCCCGTCGCGACTGATGTGCCACCCGCAGGAGAACACCAGTCGGGCGTCGGGGCGAGCATGGTCCAGCACCGCCTGCGCCGTGCCGGAGGCGTAGTGGTGCATGCCCCACGGCACCAGGACCGTGAGAACGGCGTCACAGCCGTCGACCGCACGGGCGATGACCGCCCTGTCGTCGGTCGGTCCGGCCACGACCGTGATCAGTCCGTCGAACTCGGCGAGCTTGTCCACACTCTGCTCCCGGCACACGCCCACGACGTCGTACCCCTTGTCCAACGCATGGCGGACCAGGTAGCGACCGAGCTTCCCCGACGCCCCAACGACGCAGACCCTCTTCCGGGCGCTGGGCTCCCGGCTTCCTTGCGTGACACGTGCCTCCACGACACTCTCCCTCCCTCAGGCTTACGTTGTAAGGTAGTCTTACGCAGTAAGGTCGTCAAGACCCAGGCCAAGAATGAGGAGACACCATTGCCCACCAAGCCAGCCGTTCCGGTGAGCGGCCGCGCACCGTTGACGCGGGAGGCCGTCCTCCGCGCGGCCGTCGCGCTCGCAGACGACAAGGGCGTCGGTTCGCTGACGATGCGCAAGCTCGCCGAGCAGCTCGGCGTCGAGGCCATGTCGCTCTACCACCACGTGGCCAACAAGGACGCGATCCTCGACGGCATGGTGGACGCGGTCTTCGGGGAGATCGATCTCCCGTCGGACGATCTCGGCTGGCGCACCGCGATGCGCCGGCGGGCGTCCTCGGCACGGGAGGTCCTGATCCGGCACCCGTGGGCGATCGGTCTGATGGACTCACGCAGCAACCCCGGCCCCGAGACCCTGCGCCACCACGACGCCGTCATCGGCAGCCTGCGGTCGGGCGGCTTCTCGATCGCCGGCGCAGCACACGCGTTCTCAGTGCTCGACAGCTACATCTACGGGTTCGCCCTCCAGGAGCTCAGCCTCCCGTTCGAGTCGTCCGGCGATCTGGAGGAGCTGGCGGACGCGATGCTCGAGCAGATGCCCCGAGACGAGTTCCCGCACCTCACCGAGATGATCGTCGACCACACGCTGAAGCCCGGCTATGCGTACGCCGACGAGTTCGAGGAGGGGCTCGAGCTGATTCTCGACGGCCTGGAGGTACGTCGCGACAGCTGGCGGTAGTAGGAACCCGCCTCCGATCGCAGGTCTGGCGCGTCTCGTCCTCTCGGCGGAGACTCGGCCCATGGACCTGCACTCGGCCGCCCTGGAGCGAGCCCACCGACACGCCTTTGACTGGTTGGGCTCGCTCG
>JBFIWG010000243.1:0-5400 GCA_041606495.1 Nocardioidaceae bacterium | reverse complement strand
ATCCCGGTGAGCACCGCGATGAAGGCGGGGATCGCCTGGTGCGGATTCACCAGCGTCTGGAACTCCCCGAGAATGTCACCGCCTCGGACCTTCACCGCGCCGATCTCGGTGATCATCGAGCCGCCCTGGGCGGACCCACCAGTCGTCTCCAGGTCGACCACGCAGAAGGTGACGTCGCGAAGTGAGCGGCCCAGCTCGTCGAAGGATCGTTGCGACTCCCATCGCGTGCTGCTGGCCGTCGTACTGCTCATGAGGAGGACGCTAGATGTGGGCACCCCCCAAATCGGGCAGGCACGCGCAATAGGCTGGGGGTGCGACGAACTGCACCCTGCCGAACGAAGGAGAATTACGTGGCTGCCTTCCTGCCAGATGCCAACACCCGGTGGCGGTGCGGTGGCTGCGGCAACCTGACCCGGTTCGACGTGACGCGCACCCGTCGTACCACCGAGTTCTGGCACTTCGACCTGGCCGGCGATTTCGAGATCGAGGAGACCCACACTGAGGGTGAGGACGTGGCGAGTGTGACCTGCCGGTGGTGTGGTCGATCGGACGCGATCGAGCTGGTGGGGCGAACCGAAGTGGACGCACCCTCTTCGTGACCGCTGCCAATCCCGAACCGGGCACGGGTGGAGGGTTGCCCGGCCCGCTCCCGGACTCGGTGCGGACCAGGGTCGTCAGCCTGACCGCGGATGCCCTCGGACGACTACCGGTGGAGCAGCTTCCGCCGGCACTCAAGCGCGTCGCATCGTTTGCGCCCGCGCGCCGGGCCAAGCTCGCCGGCAGTCAGATCGCGAGCGTTCTGGAGACAGATCCGGACTTCCGAGAGCGAGTGGCCACTCAGGTACGCGCTGCGGCCTCCGAGCTTGCCGAGGCGCTGGAGGGCGGTACGACACCCGCGGCAGCCGACCCGGTCGAGCTGGCAGCAGTGGCGTACCTGCTGCGGCCCGAGGGCTGGCTGGACACGGTGGCTGCCGCCGTCGACGTGGCGCACGCGGAGCGTTCGGACGTCGTCAGCCGCCAGGCCGGGGAGCAGATCGAGCGGCTCCAGAAGCAGCTGGACAACGCGGCCGGGGAGCTGCGCGAGGCCCGGAACAAGGCCCGGGAACAGGTGGCCGATCTGAAGGCCGAGAATGCTGACCTCCGACGGAAGCTCGGCGAGGCCCGCGCTCGCTCCAAGGAGGCGCTGGACACGGCCAACGCCGCTGAGGTAGCCGCCGCCGAAGCGGTGGCTACCGCTTCGGCCGTCACGGCCTCAGCCGATGCAGAGTCCCGTCGTCTGCGCGCGCGGATCGAGGAGCTGGAGAGAGAGCTCACGGCATCGCGGCGAGCCGGTCGGGCCGAGAAGGACGAGGGGACCCTGCGGGCTCGGTTGCTGCTGGACACGCTGCTCGAGACCGCTCAGGGCCTTCGCCGTGAGCTGGCGCTGCCGGCGGTCGAGGGGTCTCCGGCCGACGCCGTGGAGGCGGACGTTGCCGAGCAGGGTGCCCGCACGCCCACCAGCCACGGGTCCCTCGGAGCCGACGACCCTGCGTTGCTCGACCAGCTGCTCAACCTGCCCCGGGTGCACCTGATCGTGGACGGCTACAACGTCACCAAGAACGCCTGGCCGGAGACCTCGTTGGAGATTCAGCGGGACCGGCTGCTGGGAGGGCTTGCGCCGCTGGCTGCCCGCACCCAGGCCGAGGTCACCGTGGTGTTCGATGCCGCGGACAAGGTCGAGCGGCCGCTGGTGAAGCGGCCCAGGGGAGTGCGCGTGCTCTACAGCCCCTTCGGTGTGATCGCCGACGACGTCATCAGGCAGCTCGTGGACGCCGAACCCACGGGTAGGCCGGTGGTGGTCGTCTCTAGCGACCGGGAGGTGGAGCGCGACGTGCGAAGGTCGGGCGCCCGGGTCGTCGCATCCGCGGCACTCAGCCGGCTCCTGGCCCGCGCCTGAGGCACTTCGACACGCCGCGCGTTATGGCCCAAGACGAGACTGTCGGTGGCGGCTGAGAGCGTTCCAGACAAGTCACAAGACTTCCCTGGAGGACGACATGAGCGTGGAGATCGACTGCGGTACTTGCCTGGTGCGAGGCCCGGCCTGCGGTGACTGCGTAGTGACCGTGCTGCTCGGGCCACCGCCTGAGCTCAGCTTCGACGATGACGAGCAGCGAGCTCTCGAGGTCCTCGCCGGATCCGGTCTGGTGCCACCCTTGAGGATGGTCACTCCTGTGTCTGGACCAGACGTCGCCTCGGCCTGAGATCTATGTGACTCGTGTGGTTTCTGTGGCTCATGTGGTTTTCGTTGCCAGGTTTCCTGCGCTGTGAGCCAGGCGATACGCGGCGCGCCGTGGACAGGTTTGCAGGCCGTTGGCCGGGCGCTCTAACCTTGGGGCCTCAGGTGCCTGTACAAGTCCGACCAGACCGGGTCGACTCAGGCGCCGCGTCGAGTCCGGGACACGGTGTCCACCGTGTGCCGGAGCCGGGGAACCAAGTTCCTGGGGTGAATCGCAGCAGGTTGCGGTGGCTGATCGCTGCCGAAATCCGCTGCGTAGGGTCTCTTTGCCGCCCGAACCCGTCAGCTCACCTGGTAGGCGTCAAGACAAAGAGGAGACCGACCGCTCGTGATCGACGGCCGGAAGCGCGTCACCCGCGTCATCGCTGCATTGGGCGTCACCACCCTCGGTGCCGCAATGCTCACCGCCACCCCGAGCTTTGCCGACCCCGACCTCGAGAACGTCGAGGCCCGGGTCGAGAAGCTCTACCACGAGGCGGAGCAGGCGTCGGAGCGCTACAACGACGCGCGCGTGGACCTGAAGGCCACGAGGGCTCGCCTCACCGCCCTGCGGGCGGATCTTGGCCGCCAGCAGGCGAACGTCGAGCGCATCCGCGAGCAGGCTGCCTCCACCGTGGTGTCGCACTACCAGGGTCAGACGCTCTCCACGACCAGCCAGTTGTTCCTCTCCGAGGACCCGGACGCCTTCCTCGACCAGCTCGCCACCGTGTCGGCGTACAACGATCAGCAGGGCCAGATGATGGCCGAGTTCGCGACCCAGGTGAAGCAGCTCGAGCTCCGCGAGGAGGCGGCCGAGCGCGAGCTGGCCGCTATCGCCGCGACGCAGAAGAAGCTGGCCGAGGAGAAGGCGGAGATCGACGCCAAGGCCGGCGAGGCGCAGGACCTTCTTGACGAGCTCGAGGCGGACGAGCGTGCGCGACTGGCTGCGGCTCCGAGTCGCAGCGCCAACCGCGCCCCGATCAGCAACGTGGCCGTCTCCGGACGCGCCGGCGCGGCAGTCAACTATGCGCTCGCTCAGGTCGGCGACGCGTACGTCTACGGTGCTGCGGGCCCGGACGCCTTCGACTGCTCGGGCCTGACGATGATGGCTTGGGCGCAGGCAGGAGTCAGCCTTCCGCACTCCTCGAGCGGTCAGATGAGCTCCGGCACGCCCGTCTCCCAGTCCGAGCTCGCGCCCGGCGACTTGGTCTTCTACTACAGCCCGGTCAGCCACGTGGGGATCTACATCGGCAACGGTCAGATCGTGCACGCCGCCAACCCCAGCACCGGCGTCCAGATCACCGGCGTGAACTCCATGCCGTACTCCGGTGCAGTCCGACCCGGCTGACAAAGCCTTCCTGACCGGCCATCCACGACTGTGGGTGGCCGGTCTTGTGCTGTTGACCCTTGCCGTCCTCGGCTTTATCGCTCTGACGGGGGACGACACCACTGTCGTCAAGCCACCCTCACGGTCCGCGCCGCCGGAGCCGGACAGCACCACTCGTGCGGATTCGGCGGGCGAACTCCTGTCCGAGCTGGCGGCGACACTCAATGGGGGAAGCCGACGGGAGGCGCTGGCGCTGGCGGCTCCCAACCGGCCCGCAGCAACGCGGGCAATCGCGGCTGTCTACGACAACGTCCGCGAGCTAGGGATCGAGGAGGTGTCGCTGCGGTACGTCGACGAGAACACCGCCCCGCTGAGCCCCGCCGACTTCAACGCCCTCGGCAAGCGGGCATGGGTGGCTGACGTGGATCTCGGATGGCAGATCCGGGGCTTCGACGAGGCGGCGAACCAAATGGAGGTGTCCTTCACGTTCGTCGAGACGCGTGACGGAGTCGCGTTCGGAACCGCAGGCGGTGACTACGGTCTTCCCGCGCCGCTGTGGTTGCTCGACGAGCTCGCGGTCGAGCAGAGTCGCCGAGCGTTGGTGATGGTGGCCGATGAGAAGCAGCTCGACAGGTATGCCGCGCTGGCGAACCGGGCGGTTCGTGACGTCAAGAAGGTGCTGCCCGCCTGGCGAGGCAAGCTGGTCGTGCAGGTGCCCGTGAGCCAGGACCAGCTGAACCGAGCCCTGGACGCAGACCCCGGCACCTACGACTCGATCGCGGCAGTCACGTCGACGGTCGACGGATCGGGGAGTCGGCTTTCGCCGACGCACATTGTCATCAACCCGCGGGTCTTCGGGCGGCTCGGCCCGGACGGCTCGCAGATCGTGATGAGCCACGAGGCAGCGCACGTCGCCACCGATGCGGCGACGTCGGCCATGCCGATCTGGCTGCTCGAGGGTTTCGCCGACTACGTGGCCCTGGCCCACGTCGACCTGCCTGTCGAGGTCACCGCGAGCCAGATCCTGGCCGATGTCCGGAAGGACGGTCCTCCGGCGGCGCTGCCTTCGAGCGCCGAGTTCGACCCAGCCAACACGCATCTCGGCGCTTCCTACGAAGCGGCATGGCTCGCGTGCAGGCTGCTCGCGGAGCGGTACGGCGAGCCGGCCTTGATCGACTTCTACAACGCCGTCGACCAGGGGGCCTCGCTGAGTGACGCGTTCTCAGAACTCGGCACATCGGAGGGAGCCTTCACCAAGGCGTGGAGGACGTACCTGCGCAAGCAGGCTGGATGACCATGGCAGGGTTGGTGGCGTGACCACCGACTACGTCAAGCAGGCGACTTTGGCGCGTCGCCCTGCTTGGGTCGTGGCCGCCGTCGGGACCTTGGCGTTCATTGCGCTTGCGGCCTGGCTCGTCCCGTGGGACTGGATCCCGGGCGGTCGGCTGGCCCCCGTGGCTCCGGCGGAGGTCTTCACGGCCGACGAGATCGCCCGTGCGGAGGAGTACTCGTCCGTTCGTCGCTGGCTGGGCTGGGCGTCGTACGTCGTATCCCTCGCTGTGGCGAGCGTTCTGGGCTTCACCCCGGTTGGGAGCCGGCTGGTTCGACGCCTCGGTGGGGCGCGTTGGTGGGTCACGGTGCCCGTGGGCGTAATGGCACTCCTGCTGATCGGTCGGGTTGCGACGCTGCCGTTCGTGGTTGCGATCATGCAGCGAAACCTCGAGTACGGACTCACCGAGCAGGCCTGGACCAGCTGGACAGTCGACTACGCCAAGTCCCTCGCGGTCGGGTGGGTGCTGACCTCGCTGCTGGTGCTGGT
>JBFIWG010000242.1:0-5428 GCA_041606495.1 Nocardioidaceae bacterium | reverse complement strand
CGAGGTAGGCGTCGCGCACCCCAGTCACGCGGGGGTCGTCCAGCTCGGACTGCGCGTGGTAGCCGATGGAGTTGAGCGTGCACAGCATGGTGCCGAGGGGGAACCCGACCGAGGCGTCTCCCCAGTCGAGGATCTGTGCGGTCTCCACGGACCCCCTCCAGCCGATGTTGCTGGAGTGCAGGTCGTCGTGCTGCACCGAGCTCGGGATGCCTGACGCGGCGAGCTCGGCGCACCAGCCTGCGTAGTCCGGAAGCCTCCCGCAAAGCGCGCGGTGCTCCTCGGCGGTGAGTCCTCCCTCAGCAGGATCGATCCGCGCCAGCTGCTCGACCAGCTCCTCGGCCAGCGCCGGGAGCGTCAGGGGGCTCACCTCCGGCACGCCCGTCGCCAGCAGCTCGGCCGTGTGCGCCGCGATCCTGATCTGCGCCTCGGCGTACCGGCGCAGCACTCCCTCCCAATGTGGCCAGAGCTCGTCGGGAGGAGCGAAGGTGCGCAGCATCGGTCCGGCATCCCGAGTGAGCGACCACCCACGCTCCTGGTCCACCCCGAGAACCTCAGGCACCAGGCCGGGCTCGAGGCGGGCGAGTACGGCGACCAGCGCGCCCTCGTGACGGGTGCCCGGGCCGTTCACCTTGAACCACACCGGCCGGTCGAGGGTCTCGAAGCGGATGGCGCTCGACCAAGGCCTGCAGTGCGGCTGCTCCAGCTCACCGGTGATCTCGACACCGTGGGTGCGGCAGACCTGCTCGACCCACCGTCTGGCCGAGTCGTGGAAGGCGGGGCTCGACCAGTCCTCTTGGCTCATGGCCTGATTGTGGGGGCTGCCGTTGCATCGGGCAACGCGGTTTCCGGGGCCACCCATAAACATGCGACCCACCCGAGCCACAAGCGCAACACGCTGATTTTGCAATCTCGTTATCGTTTCGTAGCCTAGATCGACCCGGCCGACGGCTGGGTCCGTCGCTGGAGGCCACGCCGAGTCCTGTCCCCTGCCAGTCGAGACCTTCGAGCTACACCCGCGGACAGGAGCGGGGGACCCACACGATTCACGGTTCCCTCACGCGACGTACCGGCCCCCCGGTACCGAAGCCGAGCACCTTGGGGTGAAGCCCCGATCCACCGGAAACGGTGGCTCGCGGCCGGGTCACGACCCTCGACCCGAACCCGACAGCTCACCCCGTAGGCGTAGGAGAGGTCTGGATTCTCATGCGCTCACGCATGTTCGTTGCGACGCTGGTCGCAGTCATCGCTGCCCTTGTCATTCCCGTTCTCGCCGCCACCTCTGCCGAGGCCGCCTCGCTGCGCACCTGGAAGCGGCTTGCCCAGTGCGAGTCGAACAAGCGCTGGCACATCAACACCGGCAATGGCTACTACGGCGGTCTGCAGTTCAGCGCGCCGACGTGGAAGGCCTTCGGGGGCCGCAAGTTCGCGCGCAACGCGCACCGGGCCACCCGCGCCGAGCAGATCAAGATCGCCGAGAAGGTGCGTCGCAACCAGGGCTGGGGCGCCTGGCCGGCCTGCTCCCGCAAGCTCGGCCTGCGCTGAGCGAACCACGCCGCGCTGGCTTAGGCTGCGCAGCGTGAACGACTCGAATCACTCCCCCACCTCCGTGGCAGCCATGCCGGCGGACCTGCTGGAGCACGCCCTCGCCGCCAAGGGCTTCATGCCGCTCGACGAGGGTGAGCTGCTCTACCGGGTGGCTGCGGTACGGCTGGCGCAAGGACCGGCACTCGAGGTCGGCACCTACTGCGGCAAGTCCGCGGTGTACCTCGGCGCGGCGGCCCGGGAGGTCGGCGGCACCGTCTTCACCGTGGACCACCACCGCGGCTCGGAGGAGAACCAGCCGGGTTGGGAGCACCACGATCCCACCCTGGTGGACCACGAGGCGGGTGTCATGGACACCCTGCCTTCCTTCCGACGGACGCTGACCCGAGCCGGCCTGGAGGAGCAGGTGGTCGCGGTCGTGGGCCGCTCCACGACCGTCTCGGCGCACTGGCGGACACCGCTGTCCCTGCTGTTCATCGACGGCGGCCACACCGACGAGCACGCCGGCAACGACTACGTCGGCTGGGGGCGCTGGGTGGCCAACGGCGCGTCGATGGTCATCCATGACGTGTTCCCCGACCCTGCGGACGGCGGCCAGCCGCCGTACCGGATCTACCTACGAGCGCTCGAGAGCGGCGACTTCGTCGAGGCCGAGTCGCTCGGCTCGATGCGGGTGCTGACCCGCGTCCGGGGCGAGGCCGGAGACCCGGTCGGCTGAGCCGTCTGGACTGCAGCCGCACTCGAGACCGATCTCGGCGAAGCCGGTCGGCAGGGTGGTGCCCCGGAAGATGTCCGACCCGGGCGTGGTGCCCGACAGCGCGTCGGTGGCCAGGATGACCGCGGCCGCCGTCCAGGTGCTGCACTCCTCGGGCCACCGTGCATCATCGGCGTAGACGTACCCGGTCCAGTAGGACCCGTCGGCATCCCGAAGGTGCTGCATGGCGGCGAGCAGCTCGTGCGCCTGGTCGTGCCGCCCCATCGCGTCCAGCGCCAGCGCCAGCTCGCAGGTCTCGGCACCGGTCACCCAGGGGTGGTCGTCGACGCAGCGGATGCCCAGGCCGTCGACCACGAAGTCGTCCCAGCGCTCGGCGATGCGTGCAGTGGCTGCATCGCCGCGTACGGCGCCACCCAGCACCGGGTAGTACCAGTCCATCGAGAACCGGGTCTTCGGGTCGAAGCGGTCCTCGTGCTCGCGCAGCGCGTGAGCGAGCCGCCCCGCGACCAGCTCCCACTCGGGTTGCGGCTCGTCCACCAGCTCCGCGAGGGCCAGGCCGCAGCGGAGGGCGTGGTAGATGCTGGAGCTGCCGGCCACCAGCGCCGTGTCGGCGAGACGGCCGGCGTCGTCCTGCGCCCAGGAGATGCCGCCGAAGGGGAGCTGCAGCGCCGCCACGAAGTCCAACGCGGCACGGACCACCGGCCAGGCTCGGCGGAGGAAGCCCTCGTCTGCGCGCACGAGCCAGTGGTGCCAGACGCCCACGGCCACGTAGGCGCACATGTTGCTGTCGGCGCCCGGGTCCTCGACCGCGCCCGCGACGACCTTCATCGGCCACGAGCCGTCGGACCGCTGCTGGGCGAACAACCAACCGTAGGCGCGATCCGCGGCCTCGCTCTCGCCGCCGACCAGCAAGGCCATGGCGCACTCGACGTGGTCCCACGGGTCGACGTGCCCGCCCGGAAACCATGGGACGGCGCCGGACGGCTCCTGCGCTGCGGCGATGGAGGCAGCGGTCGCGCGGATGTCCGGCACGGCCAGCAGGCCCGCAAGGGTCGGCGTCGCTCCCCCGGTCATCACGGCCTACTGAGGTAGAGGACCATGCTCTTGCCGATGAGCGGGTTCAGCACCCGCTCCGCTGTCCGCGTCAGCCACGGCCGCCTCATGATGTCCCAGACCAAGAGGCGGTGGTAGGTCTTGGGCAGCACGTGCTCGCCGTTGTCGACACCGACCGCGCACTTGAGCCACCAGTACGGCGAGTGCAGCGCGTGCGCGTGCTCCTTGCCGATGAACCTCAGCCCGGCCTGCTCGAGCTTCCCGACCAGCTCGTCCCCGGTGTAGATCCGGACGTGTCCGCCCTCGACCTGGTGGTACTCCTCGGACAGCGCCCAGCAGATCCGCTCCGGCAGCCAGCGCGGGACCGTCACCGCGATCGTGCCGCCGGGGCGCAGCACCCGCACCAGCTCGGCGATGGCAGCCTCGTCGTCGGGGATGTGCTCCAGAACCTCGGCCGCCACCACCCGGTCGAACTCGCCATCGGCGAACGGAAGCTGCAGGGCGTCGCCCTGCTTGATGTCGGCCTCTGCGCCCACCGGAACCTCGCCGGCCGCCCGCATCGCCGCGAACATGTCGGAGACCCCGGACAGCTCGTCGGCGTCCTGGTCGAAAGCGATGACGTCGGCGCCGCGGCGGTACAGCTCGAACGCGTGGCGTCCCGCTCCGCAGCCCATGTCGAGCACGCGTTCCCCTGCCACCAGGCCGAGTCGGTCGAAGTCAACGGTGAGCATCTGTTCTTCTCCTCAGACGGTGCGGCCGCTGTGAGCGACCTGGATGGCCCGCTGGTACGCCGCCGCGGTGGCCTCGGCCACGGCACGCCAGCTGAATCGTTCGAGCGCTCGACGGCGCCCTGCCTCGCCCATGCGTGCACGTCGCTCGGGGTCGTCGAGCAACGCGCCAAGCGCCTGGGCCAGCTGTCCGACGTCGCCGGGTGCCACCAGGTCGGCGCAGGAACCGTCCTCGCCGACGACCTCCGGGATCGCGCCGGCGCGGCTGACCACCAGCGGCGTACCGCAGGCCATCGCCTCGACGGTCGGCAGCGAGAACCCCTCGTAGAGCGAGGGCACGCAGGCGATCTCCGCGGACCCGACCAGCTCGGCCAGGTCGGTGTCGGAGAGGCCGCTCACGAACCGCACGCTGTCGCGGATGGAGAGGCTGTCCACGAGCCTCTCGGTGGGTCCGCCTGGCTTGGGGCGGGCGATGAGCACAAGCTCGACGTCGCGCTCGGTGCGCAGCTTGGCGAACGCCTCGAGCAGCGTGGCGACGCCCTTCATGGGTGTGTCCGCACTGGCCATCGCCACGATCCGGCCGGGCACGCGGGTCTGCTCGGGGAGCTGGAACACCTCGGGCTCGACGCCGAGCGGGATCACCTCGACCCGCTCGGGGCGCACCCCGAAGTCGGCGACGATGTCACGGGCCGAGGACTGCGAGACGGTGACGATGTGCCGCATCCGCCGCGCGACCCTGCCCTGCATGGCCAGGAAGCCGTACCAACGTCGGGTCGTGAGCCGCTTCCAGCCGCGCGCCGCCCGGAGGTCGACGCGACGGTCGAAGGTGATCGGGTGGTGGATCGTGGAGACCAGCGGTACGCCGCTACGGGCCAGGTCGAGCATGCCGTAGCCGAGGGTCTGGTTGTCGTGGACGACATCGAAGTCCGCGAGCCGGCGCTTGAGGAGCTTCGCGACACGAAGGCTGAAGGTCAGCGGCTCCGGGAAGCCGGCGGTGTACATCGTCGCGACCTCGAGCACGTCGACCGCGTCACGGAGCTCGTGCAGCTTCGGCGTGCGGAAGGGGTCGGGCTCGCGGTAGAGATCGAGGCTGGGCACCTTGGTCAGTCGGACACCGGGGTCGAGCTCGGGGTACGGCTGGCCGGAGAACACCTCGACGTCGTGCCCGAGTGCCACGAGCTCGCGGCTGAGGTGTCGGACGTACACGCCCTGGCCACCGCAGTGCGGCTTGCTGCGGTAGGACAGCAGCGCGATGCGCACCTTTCGACCTCCTGGAAGCAGCGCGACGGGTTCAGAGGGCACGAAGCCCGGGCGCCAGCCTACGTGTGCGGCGCGGGCTGCCGAGCGGCGGCTTGGTCCGTGGATGCGCGCTGCCTAGCCGACGACGAGT
>JBFIWG010000241.1:0-5468 GCA_041606495.1 Nocardioidaceae bacterium | reverse complement strand
GGTGGGGGCGGCGGAGGGGGCTCCGGAGCCTTGCGTCCGGTGACGATCAGCCTGGGTTTGCGGGTCCCCTCACGACTCTCGAAGACCCGCGACGTCTTGCTGCGCGTGGTGATGGCGAAGGCCACGCCACCGTTGCCCTTCACGTGCTTGGTGACGTTGAACTTCACCCACGTCCCTGACTTCACCGGACCGGTGGACGCGATGGCCCTACCGACCCGTGGTCTGTTGCCCCACCTGAGCTGGCGCTCTCCCCACTTCGTCCGCTTCACCACGTGCAGCCGCGACGGCTCCTCGTGCCCGGCCGTCGCGTAGATGCGCAGGATCGCGCGGCGCGGCTCCCCCTTGAACCCCCTCACCTTGAACTTCAGGTAGGTGATCACCTTCGGGCCGGCGTCCACGCGGAGCCTTGTCGACGTACCGAAGTTGATCTTCGGCTGGTCCCGCTGAACGTAGGTGTCCGCCCTCGGCGCGAACCGCTTCGTGATCAGCGCAGCCGCCTCCGCCGCGGGCGCCCCCGCGGGCGCGAGAAGGACCGGTGTGAGCAGAGGAATGATCAGCGCGAGGCAGGCGACGACGAACGTGTGGCGTGCTGGTCGGCGAAGCATGGGCGCCCCCTGCTGCGGAGGATCGGTCATATCCATTCAATGCCTCACCTACAGGTCGGACAATGGACCGATTTCGCAGTCTTCACGGGTCCGCCTGAGCGCCCGCCCGTAGTCCCTCCAAGTGGTCATGGCGCTCGCTTTGTCGGCTAGTTGCCGGTCTGACCCGTTATGCGCACGCGGCACCCTGGAAGCAGGAGGAGGACCGCTATGACCCAGCAGCAGCCGTACGACGTGATCGCCCGGCTCCCCGGCTTCGAGCTGAGACGCATGCCCGAACACCTGGTCGCCGAGATCATCGTCGACGGCACCTTCGAGAGCGCCGGCAACAAGGCGTTCCGCCCGTTGGCCGGCTTCATCGGCGGCCGGAACGCCTCGTCGAAGAAGATCGCGATGACGGCTCCGGTCAACCAGGAGAACGCTGACGAGGCAGGGAGGTTCGTCGTTGGCTTCGTGATGCCGGCCGACCTCACGGAGGATGCACTGCCGGCCCCCGACGACCCACGGGTCGAGCTCCGCCGTGTGCCGGCGCAGGTTGCCGCGGCCAGCCGGTTCACCGGGCGCTGGAAGCGCGGCACCTACGAGGAGAAGGCAGCGCGCCTGCTGACGGAGGTGAAGGCGGCCGGGTTCGAGGTCGCAGGCCCGGTCAGGTTCGCGCGGTACAACCCACCGACCACGCCGTGGTTCCTGCGCCGCAACGAGGTCGTGGTCCCGGTGAAAGGACAGCGTCAGCCGGAGGCTGGGACGGAGACCTCAGACGACCGATCGCGCTAGGTGCTGCTCGGGCGGATGGTCGCCGGTCGGACGCCGCCCCCACAGGATCGCCGTCTCGACGGCGTGTCGCCACAGGGCGAGCTCCCTCTCGCGCCTGCCCGGCTCCATGGCCGGCTCCCACTGGGCGGCCCGGTGCCAGTTGGCGCGCAACAGGCGCCGGTCCGTCCAGTAGCCGACCGCCAGGCCGGCTGCGTAGGCCGCTCCCAGGGCCACCGTCTCGGCCATCATCGGCCGCACCACCGGGACCCCGAGAAAGTCCGAGACGGTCTGCATCAGCAGGTTGTCCGACGTCATCCCGCCGTCGACCGCCAATCGGGTCAGCGGGACGTCGGCATCGGCGTTCATCGCGTCGACCACGTCGAAGGTCTGCCACGCGGTCGCCTCGAGCACAGCCCGGGCGAGGTGACCGCGGGTGACGTAGGACGTGAGCCCGACCAGGAGCCCCTGTGCCCGGCTCTCCCAGTGCGGCGCGTAGAGACCGGAGAAGGCCGGCACCAGGTAGCAGCCACCGTTGTCCGACTCAGTCAGGGCCAGTGTCTCGATCTCTGCCGGTGAGCGCACCAGACCCAGGCTGTCGCGACACCACTGGACGAGCGCACCGGCGACCGCTATCGACCCCTCGAGGGCGTACACCGTGGGCTCGCCGTCGATCTTGTGCGCGACCGTGGTGATCAGTCCGTGCCTCGAACGGACAGCCTCGGTCCCGGTGTTGAGCAGCAGGAAGCTGCCCGTCCCGAACGTGCACTTGGCCTCGCCCGGGTCGAACGCGGTCTGCCCGAACAGCGACGCCTGCTGGTCCCCGATCACGGCAGCGACCGGGATGCCCGCAACAGGCTCGGTCGTCGTACCCAGCACGCCCATGGACGGCACGATCTCCGGCAGCATGCTCCGCGGGACACGCATGCAGGACAGCAGGTCGTCGTCCCAATCGAGGGTCTCGAGGTTCATCAGCATGGTGCGGCTGGCGTTCGTCGCGTCGGTGACGTGGCGCCCACCGTCCACGCCCCCGGTCAGGTTCCAGACGAGCCAGCTGTCCATGGTGCCGAAGAGCAGGTCGCCGGTCTCGGCGCGCTCGCGCAAGGCAGGATCCTGCTCCAAGAGCCAGCGCAGCTTCGAGCCGGAGAAGTAGCTGGCCAACGGCAGGCCGCTACGTGCTTTGATCTCTTCCTCGGAGAGCTCAGCGGCGATGTCCGGAAGGAGCGCCGCGGTCCTGGTGTCCTGCCAGACGATCGCCCGGCTCACTGGCTTCCCGGTGTGCCTGTCCCACACCACGGTCGTCTCCCGCTGGTTGGTCACACCCAGCCCCACCACCTGACCGGAGTCGACGCCGGCGTCCGCAAGCGCCTCGGGTACGACGCGCCGCACCACGTCCCAGATCTCCGCCGCGTCATGCTCGACCCAGCCCGGTCGTGGGTAGAACTGCCGGTGCTCGCGCTGGGCAACGGCGACCAGCCGTCCCTGCCGGTCGTAGACGATGCAGCGGGTCGAGGTGGTGCCCTGGTCGAGGGCCGCCACGTAGTGACTTGTCACTGCGGGCGCCCGTAGCCGAACTCGCGAGAGATCGACCTGGCCGCTCGGAGCACCTCCTCGACAAGGGTGTCTCGCGGACGCAGCCGGCCGTCGCAGACTGTGTGGACCGGACCACGGATGCCTACGGACGCGATGACGTAGCCGCCCCGGTCGCGGACGGGCGCGGCGAGGCTGGCCACGCCGACCTCGACCTCCTCGACACCCGACGCCCAGCCTCGCGCGCGGACGTCGGCCAGCTCTCGGACCAGCTCGGCACGATCGGTGATGGTGCGGAAGCTGTGGTGCTCGAGGGGTCGGTCGAGAACCCGACGTGCGGCACCCGGGTCGAAGGCCAGGAGCACCTTGCCGAGCGCCCCCGCGTGCAGCGGAATGGCGTTGCCGGTCTCGAGGGACTGCCGGCTCTCGTCCGAGCGGAAGACGTGGTGCGCCACCACGGCGTGCTGGCCGCGGAACACTGCGAGGTGGGCTGACTCGCCGGTCCTGGCCGCCAGTGCGTCGGTCCAGTTCAGGGCACGTGAGCGGAGCTCGTTGACGTCTATCGGCTCCGACCCGAGCTGGAAGAGCTCGCGCCCGACGCGGTAGTGACCCGAGCCCCGGTCCTGCTCGACGAACCCGACGTCCTTGAGCGTGCTGAGCAGGCCGTGGGCGGTGGCTTTGGCGAGGCCGAGCGATCCCGCCAGCTGGGCGAGCGCGACCGGTTCTGTCTCGACAGCGAGCAGCCGCAAAATCGCTGCGGCACGCTCGACGGACTGGACCCCCTTGGACACGTCTAGAGGATTACCCCCGCCAGGTCTTGCCAAACAGCGGCGTTCGGCAATGCCGAACGGCGCCCGTTGTGAGGAGGCTGACCCGCTCGTACGGTCTGCCGACCGATAGTGCGCCCTGACCCAGAAGGAGCAGAGATGACGGCAGCCGGCAGACGGACCCTCCTCGGCGAGTTGGCCGCGGAGTTCGCGGGAACGATGATCCTCATCCTCTTCGGTGTCGGTGTGGTGGCCCAGGTGGTCACCAGCGAGGGCACGCTGGGCGACCACGACTCGATCGCCTGGGCCTGGGGGCTCGGCGTCGTGTTCGGCATCTACACCGCCGCCCGGATCAGCGGCGCCCACCTCAACCCGGCAGTCACGCTCACCCTCGCGGTGTTCGCCGGCTTCGAGTGGCGCAAGGTACTCCCCTTCACCGTCGCGCAGCTCGCCGGCGCCTTCGTCGCAGCCCTCATCGTCCGCTGGAACTACGCCGAGGCGATTGCACTGATCGACCCTGAGCACACGATCGCGACGCAGGGCATCTTCTCGACGCTTCCCGGCAACGGCGCGCTGGAGATCAGCCAGGGCACGGCGTTGCTCGACCAGGTGATCGGCACCGCGATCCTGCTGTTCCTGGTGCTGGCGGTGACCGACCAGCGCAACAACGCGCCGGTGGCCTGGATGGCCCCGTTCATCGTCGGACTCGTCGTGGTGGCGATCGGCATGGCCTGGGGCACCAACGCGGGCTACGCGATCAACCCGGCCCGCGACCTCGGGCCGAGGCTGGTGTCGTTCCTGACCGGCTACGACACCGCGTTCGAGGACCAGACCGGGGCGTTGTACTTCTGGGTTCCCATAGTGGGCCCCCTGATCGGTGGCCTTCTCGGTGGCGGCGCCTATAAGTTCTTCATCGAGCGCTTCTTGCCCCCGCCCACCGCCGAACAGGAGGTCGGAGAGATCCCCAGCCAGGCCCGCTCTCGAGAAACCGCCTCGGTCAACTGACCTCTGGACGCCGACTACCCTCGAACCAACCAAGGAGACACCATGGCCGATTACGTAGGTGCGGTTGACCAGGGCACCACCAGCACGCGCTTCATGATCTTCGACCACGGCGGCAACGAGGTTGCGCGCCACCAGCTCGAGCACGACCAGATCATGCCCAAGGCCGGCTGGGTCGAGCACAACCCGGTCGAGATCTGGGAGCGCACCAGCTCGGTGCTGCAGACGGCGCTGGGCCGCAACGGCCTGAACGCGTCCGACCTTGCTGCGCTGGGGATCACCAACCAGCGCGAGACCACCGTCGTGTGGAACAAGCGGACCGGCCGGCCGTACTACAACGCGATCGTCTGGCAGGACACGCGAACCGACAAGATCGCCTCCGCCCTGGACAAGGACGGCAGGGGCGACCTGATCCGCCGCAAGGCCGGCTTGCCCCCCGCGACGTACTTCTCGGGCGGGAAGATCCAGTGGATCCTCGAGAACGTCGACGGCGTCCGCGAGGCCGCGGAGAAGGGTGAGGCGATCTTCGGCAACACCGACGCGTGGCTGCTGTGGAACCTCACCGGCGGCGTGGACGGCGGCGTCCACATCACCGACGTCACCAACGCCAGTCGCACCATGCTGATGGACCTGGAGACCCTCGACTGGGACGACGAGCTGCTGGCGCTCTTCGACATCCCCCGAGCGATGCTCCCCGAGATCCGCCCCTCCTCCGACCCCAAGGTCTACGGCCACACCAGGGCCAACGGGCCACTGGGCGGCGAGGTCCCGCTGACCGCAGCCCTTGGCGACCAGCAGGCCGCGATGGTCGGACAGG
>JBFIWG010000240.1:0-5485 GCA_041606495.1 Nocardioidaceae bacterium | reverse complement strand
GCTGAGCACCACGCCGAACAACGGGACCACGATGATGCCGAGGATGGCGACGGTGACCACCAGCTCCACCAAGGTGAACCCGCCGTCCTCACCGGCGCGGCGGCGCAGCCGGGACATCATGAGCACACCGCCATGGAAGCGTCGCACGGTCTGCGCAGGATGACGGTGAGCCGCTCCGCTGCCCGGCCGTCCTGGCTGGAGACCGTGACGTCGATCTGCTGGACGCCGGTGTCGTTGCCCGAGCACGGCCCCGCGGACCCCTCGGGAGCAACGCGCTTCGCGGGCAGCTGCGTGGCCGTGTAGCCGGCGGGCAGCTCAGCAGCGAAGCCGACGGTGACGGGCGCGTACACGTCGGCGCCGGCGCAGGCGACGTAGTGGTCCGGTGCCGATGCGACGTACCTCTGGATCGCCTCGGCGTAGCTGCGGGCGTACGCGCCCCCGGTCGTCTGCTTCCGATGGATGTCGGAGGTGGTGACGCTCAGCTGGAGACCGGCGAGAATCGCCACCGCGGCGACGCCGAGGATGATGAGAGCGACCAGCATCTCGACGAGCGTCTCTCCTCGCTCGTTGCGGCGGTGGGTGCGAGGTGTCGGCATCTCACACGTCCACCTGGTTGAAGATTCCGTACATCGCCGAGACGAGGGCGACCGCGACGAAGCCGACAATCAGGCCCATCGCAACGATGACGATCGGCTCGAAGAGTGCGGTCAGCTTCGCGATCTTGTACTCCAGCTCGCTCTCGTAGTACTGCGCGGTGACCTCGAGCTGCGTGTCGAGCGTGCCGGTGTTCTCACCCACCCGCAGCATCTGCGTGGCGGTGCCTGGGAACAGCCCGGTCCCCGCGAGAGGACCGGCGACGCCCTGCCCTTCCAGGATCTGCTCGCTCACCTCCCCGAGCCGCTTGACGTAGACCCGGTTGCGCAGCGCCTCGGTCGTGACCTCGAGCCCCTCGGTCAGGTTGACGCCGGCGCCTACCAGCGAGGCGAGCACCCGGCAGAAGCGCTCGACCAGGGTGTACTGGATGGTCTCCCCGAGCACCGGGACCCGGAGCAGCAGGGCATCGCGGGCGTACCTGCCCCGCGCGGTCCGGGTGACGCCGGCGTACAGCAGCACCAGGACGGCGATCCCGCCGCCGATCAGCCACCACCAGGTTCCGAGGAATCCGGTGGCCCCCAGCAGCAGGCGGGTCGGGAGCGGCAGCTCGGCGTCGAGGTCGGCGAAGAACTCCTCGAACTTCGGCAGCACGTACACGGCGAGCACCAGCACGGTGACCACCGACATCGCCGAGACGATGAGGGGATACATCATCGCGGACTTGATCTTGCGCCGCGCGTCCAGGTCACGCTCGATGTACGCCGAGAGACGTGCCAACACGGCGTCGAGCTCGCCGGTGAGCTCGGCCGACCGGACGATGGCGCGGTAGAACGGCGGGAAGACCCTCGGGAACCTGTCCAGGCAGTCCGAGAACCGGTCGCCTGAGCGCAGCCCGTCCTCGATCTCGTTCATCATGCGTCGCACCGAGGAGTTCTCGTTCTCGCTACCGATGGTCTGCACCGCCTCGAGGATCGGCAGGCCCGCGCGGAGAAAGGCCGCGATCTGGCGGGACAGGTGCATGACTGCCTCGCGCTTGATGCGGGGGCCGGTGATCTCGTACTGGAGGATGCTCTTCTTCTCGGTCACCCGCAGGTGACGTACCTGGCGCGCGTAGAGTGCGACCTCGGCATCGGCGCGGCTCGCGGCCTTGTGGGTGCCCTTGACCGGGCTGCCGTCCAGGGTCAGGCCGACGTAGGCGAACTTGGGCATCCTCAGGCTCCTGCCACGTAGATCGAACGCATGACCTCGGCCGGTGTCGTCGTACCGTCGTGGACCAGGCGCACCGCCTGCTCCTGCAGGGTGCACATGCCCTGGCTGAGGGCGAGCTTGCGCATCTCGTCGTGCGGGGCCCGCTCGACGACGAGCTCGCGGATCTCGTCGGTGACCGCCAGCAGCTCGTAAACCCCGGTCCGTTCCAGGTACCCGGTGTGCGCGCAGAAGTGACAGCCGGCCCCGTGCTGGAACTGGTCGAGCGGCCGGACGCCTTCGGCTCCTCCGATGCTGCGGAGGAAGGCCAGTTCCTCGGCGGACGGCCGGTAGGGCTCCAGGCAGTGGGGACAGTTGCGTCGGACCAGCCGCTGGGCGACGACCGCCGTCACCGACGAGGCGATGAGGAAGGCCTCGATCCCCATGTCCAGCAGCCGGTAGAGCGCTGCGACTGACTGGGTGGCGTGCAAGGAGGAGAGCACCAGGTGGCCGGTGAGCGCCGACTGCACGGCGATCCGCGCCGTGTCGACGTCCCGGATCTCGCCCACGAGGATCACGTCCGGGTCCTGCCGGAGGATGGACTTCAGACCTCCGGCGAAGGTGATCCCGGCCGGTTCGTTGATCTGGATCTGGTTGATCGAGTCGAAGGTGTACTCGACCGGGTCCTCGATCGTCATGATGTTGCGGTCCGGGGTGTTGAGCTCACCCAACGACGCGTAGAGCGTGGTCGTCTTGCCGCTGCCGGTGGGGCCGGCGCAGACCACCATCCCGTACGGCGCGTGGACCATCGTGCTGTACCGGCGCGCCGTGTCCGGCGGCATCCCCAGCTGCTCGAGGCGGAACAGCGTCCGGGACTTGTCCAGCAGCCGCATGACGACCTTCTCCCCGCCGACCACCGCGGTGCTCGCAACCCGGATGGCGACCTGACGGCCGTCGACCTCCATCGAGATCTGGCCGTCCTGGGCACGCCGTCGCTCGACGATGTTCATCCCCGCCAGGATCTTGACGCGGCTCACGATCCCGGGCCCGATGGAGCCGGGGAGGTCGAGCGCGTCGGTGAGGGCGCCGTCGATGCGGAAGCGGACGCGGACCCGGTCGCCTGACGGCTCGATGTGGATGTCCGAGGCGCGGTCGCGCAGTGCCTGGGTGATCACCATCTGCACGACGCGGACGACCGGCGCCTCCTCGTTGACCTGCGCGGTCCCGAGCTGGTCGGCCTCGCGGCGCAGGCTGTCGCGCGCCTCGAACGCCTGGATCTGCCTGCCGATCTCACCGGTCGCCTTGTACGCCGCGGCCAGGGCGCGGTCCAGTGCCTGGTGGGTGGTGACGGTCGCGACCACCGGCCGGCCGATCGCCGCCTCGACCGCCGCCACGTGCTCGGGTGAGGGGTCCAGGACGGCCACGACGACGGCGTCGTCGCGCACCGTGACCGGCAGGGCCCGCATAGACCGGGCCGTGTCGCCCTGGAGAAGCGCCACCGCCTCGGGTCGCGGATCGGTGTGCCGCACGTCGAGCTGCTCGACGCCGTAGTGTTCCGCGAGCGTGTGCGCGAGGTCCTCGTCGGTGATGACGCCGGTCTGGATGAGCTTCTCCGCCAGCGTGCCGGCGCCGGAGTCGCGGACGGCGTCGATCCGGTAGGGCTCCGCGCGCCGGGCCGAGACCAGGACGGTCGCCACGCGTTCGTCGTACCCCTCGCCGGGGACGGGTGACACCGGCTCCTGGGGTGTGTGGCGTACGCGCTTCTTCATGGCGTCAGGTCCTTCTCGCTGCCGCGAGACGCGGTCGGACCTCGATGTCCTGCGGGTAGAGGCTGCGCGCCGCGGCGTCCGCCTCGGAGACGACGCCGTCCTGCACCAGTCGCGAGAGCGACTGCTCCAGGGTGACCATCCCGTCGCGCGTGCCGGTGACCAGGCAGTTGCGCAGCTGGTGGGTCTTGCCTTCCTTGATCAGGTTGCGTACGGCGGGGGTGGCCACCAGAACCTCGTACGCCGCCGTCATCCCGCCTGCGGTCCTCGGCACCAGCCGCTGGTAGACCACGCAGCTGAGCGCGGCCGCGAGCTGGACGCGGATCTGCGCCTGCTGCTCGGCGGGGAAGACGTCGATCATCCGGCCGATCGACTGGGCGGTGTCGTTGGTGTGCAGGGTGGCGAAGACCAGGTGGCCGGTCTCGGCCACGGTGAGCGCGAACCGGATGGACTCCAGGTCGCGCATCTCTCCGACGAGAAGGACGTCGGGGTCCTCCCTCAGCACGCTGCGGAGGGCGTCGGGGAAATTCGCCGTGTCGGTGCCGACCTCGCGCTGGTTCACGACCCCGCGCTTGTGGTCGTGGACGTACTCGATGGGGTCCTCGATGGTGATGATGTGGCAGCCGCGCGTGCTGTTGATCAGGTCGATCAGCGAGGCCAGCGTGGTGGACTTGCCCGATCCGGTCGGCCCGGTCATCAGGACCAGGCCCTGGTGCCGCAGTGCCAGCTCGCGCAGCACCGGCGGCAAGCCGAGGTGCTCAGGGGACGGGATCGAGCGCGGAATCATCCGGAGCGCCACCGCGGTCAGCCCGCGTTGGGTGAAGACGTTGCCGCGGATCCTGGCGTCGTCGCGCCAGGAGAAGGAGAAGTCGTACTCCTTGCTGCGTCCCCACACCTCGGCCTGCTCCGCCGTGAGGACCTCCGTGACGAGCGCGTCCGTGTCCTCGGCGGTCAGGGCGCCGGCCCCGGGCGCAGGAGTCAACGAGCCGTCGACCCGCAGCATCGGCGGCAGCCCCACGGACAGCAGCAGGTCGGTCCCGCCGGCCTGCCACAGGACGGCGAGCAGCTGGTCGACCCGGCTGCCAATGGCGTGAACGGTGCTGTGCATGGTCGAGACCCCCTCGTGTGACGGTGACCTGATGAAACGGGAGGGCCGCGGTCGTTCGCGGTCGGCCGGGCCCTCCCGTCAGGCCCTGGTCAGCAGGAAGATCCGCCGGTGACGGTGCCGCCGCTGTAGGACACCCGAGTCTTGGCGTCGATCGCAGGGTCGCTCGGGTCGCTCTTCAGGAAGTCCGGCACGAGCGCAGCCAGGGTGCCCGGGTTCGAGCCGTTCTTCGCGTAGTAGGCCTCCACGGCCGTCTCCGCCGTGGCGAGGTTGGCCTTGCAGGCGGCCACGTCGCCGCGGTCGGTGATGCCACGGACCGAGAAGGTGACGATGGAGGCGAGCACGCCGAGGATGACGATGACGATCAGGAGCTCGATGAGCGTGAAGCCGGTCTCGTTGCGGGCTTCGTTGCGGATGTTGAGCAGGCGCTGGTTCATGGGTTCCCCCTGAGCACGGAGGCGACCCCTCCGGTCGCCTTGACGAGGCTCAACGTAGGCGGGTTCAAACGCTCCTGTTCGCCTTGTTTAGAGGGTTGAACGCTTTTAAATCAGGTAGAAGAATAGATTATCCGAAATGACCGAAAAAGCATTCCGTTAATCCCGTTCATTCAGACGGGCGTGTTTATCTGAATAGTCCGTTTTTCCCACCTTGCGCCACTGGGTCACCTCAACGGGAACACCTCGAACGCCGCCGCATGGGTCACGCCCATGCGGTTGCCGTTCGCCCGGGACATGCCCTCCAGGAACTCGGCCGGATCGAAGTCCTCCCAACCCAGTCCATCGATGTACGCCTGATGCGCTCGAAGGGACTCGACGCCGGCGTCGAAGGTCTCGGT
>JBFIWG010000239.1:0-5520 GCA_041606495.1 Nocardioidaceae bacterium | reverse complement strand
GGGGCGTAGTCACGCAGCCGCCAGCGCAGGTAGCGGTGCAGCACGACCGCGTACAGCAACGCCTGCAGCGGGTAGGTGGAGTGACCCATCGCCGCGCGCAGCGCCTCGGGCCGGTAGTCGTCGGAGGTCAGCGGCGGTCCGCCGTCGCCGGGCAGGCCACCGAGCCAGTTGGTCTTGTAGTCGGCCACCAGGTAACGCGATTCCTCCCCCAAAGTCAGCCGGAGCACGACGTCGACCGACCCGGTCAGGTAGCCGCGCAGATCCTGCTTGCCCAGCGTGGGCGCCTCCAGCGCGTCGGCATACGGCAGCAGCGGGTCGTCGTCCGGCAGGTGCGCCCGGAGCAGCGGTGCCACGTCACCCAGCGTCACCGGGACGGTCGGGTAGTCCCGCAGGTCGCCCCCGGCCAGCGGCAGCTCGAAGTCGAGCTCACACAGCCGGTCCCGCAGCGAGATGTCCCGCAGCGTCGCGTCGCCGGCGAGCGGCCCGAGCGGGCTCGCGCACACGGCCACCAGCGCGTCGGCGAGCTCGTCGCGGTCCAGGGCCACCGGCCAGCGGACCAGCTGCTCGTCGATGTGGCCCAGCAGATCGGCGCGGAAGTCGGCGGCATCCGGGTCGGCGTGCTCGAGCACGGCGTGCACCAGGGACCCGAAGGTCGCACCGACCGGCAGGCCCGCCATCGGCGAGGGCACCGCGTCCGCTGACGGCGCGGGCGGCTCCGTGTCGCCCGTGCGGGTCTCTTCGGTCAGGTCGGGCTCGTCGTCCTTTGGTGTCTCCTCCGGCTCGCTGCCCACGCCCGGCGGGGTGTGGTCGGCGGCCGAGGACAGTGCGGTGTACGACGTGCGTCGCCAGGCCAGGTCGACGTACCGGTCGAAGGTCCGCACCGACAGCGGCCGGTCGTCCACCGGCAACGCCACCTCCGGCAGTGACGGCAGCACCGCCCGCTCCCAGACCGGCCCGCCCAGCTCGCGCCAGCAGTCCAGGATCCGCGGCACGTCCGTGGCGGGGTGCAGCGGCTGCTCCTCCGGGACCGGCCCCGTCTTCGGGGTGCGACCGAACATCATCCGCTGCAGCGCCGAGCACGGGGTGTTCTGCGGGGCCGGCGCCCACCAGGCGACCACCTGGCAGCGGGCCCGGGTGAGCGCGACGTACAGCAGCCGCAGCGACTCCCCCGCCTCCTCGGCCTGCGCCCGGGCCAGGTTGCCCGACCAGTCCGGTCCGCCGCCGCCGACGTCGATGCAGCGCTGCCCGTCCGCGGCGTGGTGGAACAGCGGCACCCGCGGCTTCATCGGATACCGGTCCCACAGCGAGGGCACGTAGACGACCGGGTACTCCAGGCCTTTGCTGCCGTGGATGGTGACCAGCTGCACCGCAGCCGCGTCGGAGTCGAGCCGGCGGGTCCGGTCGCTGGCGACCTCGACCTTGTCCTCGGCCATCTGCCCGCGCAGCCAGGTGAGCAGCGCGACCAGGCCGAGCCGCTCGTCGGTGGCCTGCTGGTGCAGCGCCTGCCCGACGTGACGCAGGTCGGTGAGCAGCCGCTCCCCGTCGACCCGGGCCAGGGTGCGCGCGGCCATCCCGGCGGCCGTGGCGGCCTCCAGCACCGCGGCCACCCCTCGGCCGGCGAACAGCTCGGCCCAGTCGCGCAGCCGCTCGGCGACCCGGTCGGTGAGCGGATCACCGCCGGCGTCGAGCTCGACCGCGGTGCGGCCGAAGAAGGCGGTGAGCGCGGCGCTGCGGACCCGGGCGGACCGGTGCGGCTGCTCCAGCGCCTCGAGCAGCCGCAGCCACTCGGTCGCGGCCGGGGTGGCGAACACGCTGCCGCTGCCGGCGACCACGGCTGGCACGCCGATGTCGGCGAGCTGCCGCTGGATCTGCTGCAGGTCGCTGTTCTTGTAGGCGATCACCGCGACGTCGCGCGGCTGCAGCGGCCGGCCGTCGTACTCCGCGCCGGAGGTGAGCAGCCGCTTGATGTCGCGGGCCGCGTCGGCGTACACGTGCTCCCGGATCGGCGCCACCGCGAGCTTGGAGCTCGCTCGCCTGCCGAGCACCTCGTGGTCCACCACCCGCAACCGGAACGGGTTACCGGCGCCGGTGAGCCGGCTGCCCTGGTGGTGCGCGTTGACGCCGTGCACCACGATCCGGTCGTCGCCGAGCGCGGCCCCCTCCAGCAGCACCTGCAGCGAGTCGACGAGGTCGGAGTCGGAGCGCCAGTTGGTGCCGAGGGTCTTGCGGGTGGTCGCGGTCGCGGCGGCCTGGAGGTACGTCGCGACGTCGCCGCCGCGGAACGCGTAGATCGCCTGCTTCGGGTCGCCGATCAGCACCATCGTGGCGTGGCCGGTGAACGCCAGGTCCAGAACCTGCCACTGCACCGGGTCGGTGTCCTGGAACTCGTCGACGAGCACCACGCTCCACCGGGCCCGCATCCGCTGCCGGGCCGGCGCGTCGTCATCGGTGAGCGCGGCGGCGAGCTGTGAGAGGAGGTCGTCGTAGCTGAGCACGCCCAGGCGCCGTTTGCGACGGTCCAGCTCGGCGCGGACCGTGCGCGCGAACCGCACCTTCTCCCCCACCAGCGTGCCCGGCTCGGCGTCGCGCGGCTCGAGCCGGGCCTGCGGGTCACCGACCGCCTCACGGGCCAGCGCGCGCGCCTCGGCGTGGCTGAACGGCGGGTCGACGTCGAGCCCGGCGTAGGCGGCGAGGTAGAGGTCGTCGACCACCTCGCGGAGCAGGTCGTCGAGGTCCTCGACCAGGGTGGCGTGCGCGTCGGTGTCACCGGCGACCCCGAGGCCGCGCAGCACCAGGTGGCAGAACTGGTGGGTGGTGGCGATGGTGGCGGCGTCGAAGACGCCAAGTGCGTTGCGCAGCCGCTGCCGGCGCAGGGCCCTCTCCTCGTCGGGGGCGTCCAGCAGCAGATCCACTAGGTCGCTGGGCGGCCGGTCCGCGGTCGGGTCGGTGAGCGCGCGCTCGGCGGCGACCAGGTGCTCGCGGACCCGTTCCCGCAGCTCCTGGCTGGCGGCGCGACCGAAGGTGACCACGAGCATCTGGTCGAGGGTGGCGACGCCCTCGGCGACGTACCGAGTGACCAGCGCGCCGATGGTCCAGGTCTTGCCGGTGCCGGCGCTGGCCTCGAGCAGCGTGGTGCCGGTGGGCAGCGGGTCGCAGATGTCGAAGACGTTCACAGCTGGCCCACCTTCTCCGCGCCGTCGAGCAACGGTGCCCACAGCCGGCGAGCGTAGACGCCGAGACGGGTCGGTTCGTCGTTCCAGGTCTCGTCGTCGCGGGGCGGGCCGAGCAGGCAATCCAGGGGTGCGCCGGCGCCGTACACCTGGACGTGGGCGGGGTCGGCGTCCTCGCCGGGGATGCCGTTGCCGTTGAACCGGTCCGTGGTCCACGCCTTCCGTGCGCGGAACAGCGCGTCCTGGTGGGTCGCCGCCGCCTCGGCGTACGCGCACGCGGTCTTCACCGGCAGCGGCAGCGGCTCCCGCATCCCCCGGTCGTAGAGGTCGACCAGGTCACGCAGCCAGTCCAGCGCCCGGTGGTCGAGCGGGCCGGCGAGCGCGCGGGACGGACCGGCCTTGGCCTTGCCGACGGCGTGCGCGGTCCACGCCTCGTCCGGATGGCCGGCGCTCAGCGCGAGCAGGTCGACCCAGGACCGCAGCCGGTGCTTGGCGGCGAGGCTGGAGTAGGAGACGCTGACCAGCCGGTTGCCGTAGATGCCGGTGACGGTGCCGGTGAGCCGGCGACCACCGCCGAGGTCGATGTCGACGTCGAGGGTGCGCGGCTCGCCGGCGAGGAGCTCGCGGGTGCCGAGCACCAGCGGCCGCACATGGCCGATGACTTCGGTCAGCGCACGGTCGCCGAGGAGCCCGGGCGGCAACAGGCCGCGGAGCCGTTCGGTGGCCCTGCTGGTGTCCGGGTCGGCGCCGCGGAGCGCGTCGGCGAGGATCCGGTCGCCGATCGCCCACTTCTCCAGCGCGTCCAGGCTGATCGGGATGTGGTCGTGGGTCTCCTCGGCCTCCAGCGGCGCGGTCACGTCGAGCCGGGAGCGCAGGAACGCCCGGACCGGGTGGGCGAGGAACGCCTGCAGGTCCGCGAGCGCGACGTCGGTGACCGGGCGCGACGGCAGCGGCCCGGTGACCAGCGCGGTGACCGGGCTGCGCGGGCCGCGGGCCGCCTGCGCGGCGGCGAGCGCGGCCGGGTCGAAGGTGAACGGCTCGGTGCCGGTGAGCACACCGGGCGCGAGGTTGCGGGTGTCGAACGGCTGGAGCGGGTGCCGGACGTGCACGGTGTCGCGGACCGGCTGTGCGGTGGTGGTGTCGAGCGCGTCGAGCAGCTCGCCGAGCGGGACGGCGGGCGGGCGTTCGGCGCCGGTGTGCTCGTTGGCGCCGCTGTAGGTGATCACCAGGGTCTCCCGGGCGGCGAGGATCGCGTCGAGCAGCAGCTGCCGGTCCTCGCTGCGGACGTCGCGCTCGCCGGTGACCGGGTTGCGGGCGAGGACGTCGTCGCCGTCGGTCGACCCGGCGCGCGGGAACACGCCGTCGTCCAGCCCCACCAGGCACACCACCCGGTGCGGCACCGACCGCATCGGCACCATCGTGCAGACGGTGAGCGTGCCGGTGCGGAAGTTGGCGCGGGTGGGTCGGCCGCCGAGCCGGTGCTCGAGCAGGTTGCGGACATCGGCGAGGAGCAGCGGCGTGCCCGGACCGTGCTGCTCGCCGGCGGCGTCATGCATCCGGGCCAGCTCCCGGTCGAGCTGAGCCTGCTGCCAGGCGTCGCGGGGGCTGACCGCGGTGAGCTGGTCGACGCCGTCGCCCAGCGCGGCGGTCCACTCCGCGATGGTGGAGGCGGTCTCGGCCCTGCCGGTGAACGCGTGCAGCCGGTCGACGTACTCCCCGAAGCGGCCCACCAGGTCGATGTCGCCGCTGGCGACACCGTCGACGGGCAGGGTGTCCCCGACTGCGCGGTGGTCGTCCTCGGCCATCGCGACGCCGAGCAGGATCCGGCCGAGCCCGGTCCACCAGGTGTTGTCGGCGAGGTCGAGGCCGTACCGGCTGCGGTGCTCGGCGTCGAGGCCCCAGCGGATGCCGGCCTGGTCGACCCAGAGCGCGAGCCGGGCGATCTCGTCGTCGGTGAACCCGAACCGGCGGCGGACCGGTTCGGCGCCGGCGAGGTCGAGCACCTCGGTGGCGGTGACCCGGCCGCCGGCGAGCTCGACGAGGGTGGCGGCGACGGTGAGCAGCGGGTTGGTGGCGGACAGCGCCCGGTCGGCGAGCCGGACCCGGAGTCCGTGGGCGGGATGGCCGGTGCCGGGCTCGGCGACGTCGGCGAGGCCGAAGCCCGCCTGGATCAGCGGCGCGTAGCTCTCGATGTCCGGGCACATCACGAGGATGTCCCGCGGCTCAAGGGTCGGGTCGTCCTGCAGCAGGCCGGTGAGCACCTCGCGGAGCACGTCGACCTGGCGGGCGGCACCGTGGCAGGCGTGCACCTGCACCGACCGGTCGTCGACCCGCCGGTGGCGCTCGTCCC
>JBFIWG010000238.1:0-5541 GCA_041606495.1 Nocardioidaceae bacterium | reverse complement strand
CGGGCTCGGACATCCTCCGGTCGAAGTCCCTGGACCGGAACTCCTACGACTCCGGGGACTGGTTCAACCGGGTCGACTGGACGCGCCGGGAGAACACCTTCGGGTCCGGACTGCCCCCGGCGGAGGACAACGAGGCCAAGTGGAAGTTCATGGAGCCGCTGCTGGCCGATCCGGCGCTGCTGCCAAGGCCCGCGGACATGGATGCCGCCCACGCCGCAGCCTCGGACCTGCTCCGGATGCGGATGTCGACGCCGCTCTTCCGGCTGGGCAGCGCCGCCGCTATCCAGGAGAAGGTGTCGTTCCCGCAGACCGACCCGGGTGTTATCGCGATGTACGTCGACGACACCGCGGGTGCCGACGCGGACCCGGAGCTGTCAGGGGTGCTGGTGGTGTTCAACGCCGCGCCGGAGAGCGCCACGGTGGCCGAGGTCGGTGACGGCTGGTCGCTGCACCCGGTGCAGGCACGTGGGGCCGACCCGGTGGTCCAGAGGTCGTCGGCGGCCGACGGGACGGTGACCGTCCCGGGGCGTACGACGGCGGTGTTCGTCCGACGCTGACCCGACCGGCCGCGGCAGCCCGCGACCGGTCCGCGACAGCCCGCGACAGCCCGCGACAGCCCGCGGCAGCCCGCGGCCCGTCGTACCCACTGACCACGACAAAGCGCCACTCCCCTCGAGAGGTTTCATGGGGGGAGTGACGTTTTCACGTCAGACCTTGGGAAAACTCCGACCCACAACGGGCGGGGTGCTGGTCGGCTCAGCGGACCGGGAGGCCTCGGTCACGCAGGTCGGCCCTCAGGTGGCCGGTGTCGGTGAAGTGGATCGCGTCCATGCCGGCGGCCGTGGCAGCGCGCACGTTGGGGGCGCTGTCGTCGATGAACACGCAGCCGGCGAGCGGGTGACCGGTGCGCCGCTCCAAGATCGCGAAGATCTCGGGGTCCGGCTTGGCGACACCCTCCTCGCCGGACACCACCACGTCGCGGAACAGTGACAGGAAGTCGAAGCGCTTGCGGGCGTGCGGGAACAGCTCGGCGGACCAGTTGGTGAGGGCGAACAGCTGGGTGCCGGCGGAGTGCAGCTCCTCGAGCAGCGCCACCGTGTCGTCCACGGGGCCCAGGAGCGAGTGCTCGAAGTTGGGCCGGTAGGCCAGCAGGTGGCGGCTCCAGTGCGGATACATGCGCACGGCCTCGGCCTCGGCGACGTCCCAGTCCCTGCCGGCGTCCTGCGTGTGGTTCCACAGGCCGAAGTCGAAGTCGTCGGCGGACAGGAACCGGCTCGCCTCCTCGTCGCCGACCACGGCCGCGATCGCCGGGTGCGGGTCCCAGCGGATCAGTACGTTGCCGAGGTCGAAGACCACCACGTCCGTCGTACGCATGGGGCGAACCTACCCCGCGGGAACGCAAGAGCTCCCCGGGGCAGTGCCCTGGGGAGCTCTCAGGAGTGGCTAGTGAGCCGGGCTCACTTCCAGCGCTCGGCGGCCGGGACGAAGTCCAGCGTGCGCGCGCCCGTGTAGATCTGCTTCGGACGGGCGATCTTCTGCTCCGGGTCCTGGACCAGCTCGAGCCACTGTGCCAGCCAGCCCGAGGTGCGGGGGATGGCGAACAGCACGGTGAACATCTCCGGTGGGAACTGCAGCGCCTCGTAGATCAGGCCGCTGTAGAAGTCCACGTTCGGGTAGAGCTTGCGGCTGATGAAGTAGTCGTCCTCGAGCGCGATCTTCTCGAGCTCGACGGCGATCTTCAGCAGCGGGTTGACGCCGGTCACCTCGAAGACGTCGTCGCACGCCTTCTTGATGATCGTCGCGCGCGGGTCGTGGTTCTTGTAGACCCGGTGCCCGAAGCCCATCAGGCGCTCCTTGCCGTTCTTCACGCCCTCGATGAACTCGGGGACCTTGTCCACCGAGCCGATGCGGCGGAGCATCCGCAGCACCGCCTCGTTGGCGCCGCCGTGCAGCGGACCGTAGAGCGCGCCGATACCGGCGGTGATCGCGGAGTAGGGGTCCACCTGGCTCGAGCCGACCGAGCGCACTGCGTTCGTGGAGCAGTTCTGCTCGTGGTCGGCGTGAAGGATGAACAGCACCTCGAGGGCGCGGACGAGACGCTCGTCGGCCTCGAACTTGCGCTCGCTCATGCGGAACAGCATGGCGAGGAAGTTCGCGGCGTAGCCGAGGTCGTTGTCGGGGTAGATGTAGGGCTTGCCCTGCGCGTGGCGGAACGCCCATGCTCCGAGCGTCGGCATCTTCGCGATCAGCCGGACGATCTGCATGTGCCGGTTGTCGGCGTCGGAGATGTTGCGCGACTCGGGGTAGAACGTCGACAGCGCGCCGACCGAGGCGAGCAGCATGCCCATCGGGTGGGCGTCGTAGCGGAAGCCCTCCATGAAGCGGCGGACGTTCTCGTGCACGAACGTGTGGTAGGTGATCTCGTGCGCCCACCCGTCGTACTGCTCCTTGGTCGGCAGCTCGCCGTGGATCAGCAGGTAGGCGACCTCGAGGTACGACGACTTCTCCGCCAGCTGCTCGATGGGGTACCCGCGGTACTCCAGGATCCCCTTCTCACCATCGATGAAGGTGACCGAGCTGCGGCACGAGGCTGTGTTCACGAAGCCGGGGTCGTAGACGGCGAGCCCCGGGGTATCGTCGCCGGTCTTGATCTTGCCGATGTCGGCAGCCTTGATGGCACCGTCCAGGATCGGTACGTCGTACTCCACGCCGGTGCGGTTGTCGCGGACCGTCAGGGTCTCACCCGATCGGGCAGACTCCGCCTGGTTGGTGGAAGCAGTGGCCGTGCTCTCGGTCACGTCGGCTCCTCGCTGTTTCGGGGGCCCGGATCGCGCGTCACTTATGAGCGCGCACGTCTGGGAACGTCATACTGTTATGTCACGGGTAAATCCTTTCTAACCTATGCCCGAACGGTGCCTGGTGGGAAACCGGGGCCGTTTTGACCCCGAGGGCGCGCCGCCGGTAGTCTTGACGGTCGCGGCAGGCCAGTTCGTGATAAGTGCGTGGGAACACCCCTTGTCACCGGCCGGCCGCCGGCTTGTGAACCACGAGCCACGACCAACTACCGATCCGATGAGAAGGCAAACAACCGTGCGTACGTACAGCCCGAAGCCCGCTGACATCCAGCGCGAGTGGCACGTCATCGACGCCACCGACGTGGTGCTCGGACGCCTCGCCGTCCAGACCGCAACGCTGCTTCGCGGCAAGCACAAGCCGACGTTTGCCCCGCACGTTGACGGTGGCGACTTCGTCATCATCATCAACGCCGACAAGGTGGCGCTGTCCGGCAACAAGAAGGTCACCAAGATGGCCTACCGTCACTCCGGCTACCCGGGCGGTCTGTCCTCGACCCCGTTCGGTGAGCTGCTGGACAAGCACCCGCGTCGCGCCATCGAGAAGGCCGTCTGGGGCATGCTCCCGAAGAACCGTCTCGGCCGTCAGATGCTCAAGAAGCTGAAGGTCTACGCCGGCCCGGAGCACCCGCACCAGGCCCAGAAGGCCAAGCCGTTCGAGATCACCCAGATCTCCCAGTAACTTCCCGTCGAGATAACCGCAGTCTTTAAGTGAGGAACATCCGTGGCTGAGACCACCACCGCCGAGGGCGTCGAGGAGACCTACGAGGTCAACGAGCAGGGCGTCGCCTACAGCTCGGAGAGCGCCCCTGCCGAGGACGCCCCGGCGCGTCCCGCGACCATTGCCCCGGCGTCGGCCACCGGCCGTCGCAAGGAGGCCGTGGCCCGTGTCCGCCTCGTGCCCGGCTCCGGCCAGTGGACCGTCAACGGTCGTCCCCTTGACGAGTACTTCCCGAACAAGCTGCACCAGCAGGTCGTCAACGAGCCCTTCGTGACCACCGACCTGGTCGGCCGCTTCGACGTGATCGCCCGCATCCACGGTGGCGGCATCACCGGCCAGGCCGGCGCGCTGCGTCTCGGCGTGGCCCGTGCGCTCAACGCCGTTGACGTCGAGGCGAACCGCCCGTCGCTGAAGAAGGCCGGGCTGCTCACGCGTGACGCGCGTGCGATCGAGCGCAAGAAGGCTGGTCTCAAGAAGGCCCGCAAGGCGCCCCAGTTCAGCAAGCGCTGATCACGACCTCCCATCCCATGGGTCGTCTTTTCGGCACCGACGGTGTCCGCGGGCTGGCGAACGGTCTTCTGACCGCAGAGCTGGCCGTGGACCTGTCGGTTGCCGCAGCACACGTGCTCGGCGAGGCCGGTGTCTTCGAAGGACACCGGCCCGTTGCCGTTGTCGGCCGTGACACCCGTGTCTCGGGCGAGTTCCTCGAGGCCGCCGTTGTCGCAGGCCTGGCCTCCGCCGGGGTCGACGTACTCCTGCTCGGGGTGCTGCCCACGCCCGGTGTGGCCCACATGACCGCCGCGCTGGACGCGGACCTCGGCGTCATGCTCTCGGCCAGTCACAACCCGATGCCCGACAACGGGATCAAGTTCTTCGCCCGCGGCGGCGTGAAGCTCGACGACGCGATCGAGATCGCGATCGAGAAGCGCCTTCGCGAGCCGTGGGACCGACCCACCGGGGCAGGTGTCGGTCGGGTCCGCAAGTTCGACGACGCCGTCGAGATGTACGCCAAGCACCTGGTCGGGTCCACCCCACGTCCTCTGGACGGCATCAAGGTCGTTCTCGACTGCGCCCATGGCGCCGCCCATCAGGTCGGCCCCAAGGCGCTGCGTGACGCCGGCGCCGAGGTGGTGGCGATCTGTGCGGAGCCCGACGGGTTGAACATCAACGATGGCTGCGGCTCCACGCACCTCGACGTGCTGCAGAAGGCCGTGGTCGAGCATGGCGCCCAGGTCGGCTTCGCCCTGGACGGCGACTCCGACCGCTGCCTGGCGGTCGACCATGCGGGCAACATCGTCGACGGGGACCAGATCCTCGCGATCCTGGCGCTGGCGATGCGCGACGCCGGCACGCTCGCGGCGGACACGGTCGTGGTGACCGTGATGAGCAATCTCGGCTTTGTGCAGGCGATGCATCGCGAGAACGTGAACGTCCGGACCACCAAGGTCGGGGACCGCTACGTTCTGGAAGAGATGAACGCCTCCGGCTACTCCCTTGGTGGCGAGCAGTCGGGGCACGTGATCATGAGTGACCACGCCACGACCGGGGACGGCATCCTCACCGCCCTGCTGGTGCTGGCCCGGATGGCGGAGAAGAAGCAGGAGCTCGCGGCACTCGCGGACGTGATGACGCGGCTTCCCCAGGTCCTGGTGAACGTGCCGAACGTCGACAAGTCGCGCACCGACGACGCTGTGCTCGCTGCCGCCGTTGCCGAGGCCGAGGCGGAGCTCGGTGAGTCGGGTCGGGTGCTGCTGCGTCCCTCCGGGACCGAGGCGCTGGTTCGGGTCATGGTCGAGGCTGCTTCTGCTGAGCTCGCGCAGGAGATCGCGGACAGGCTGGCGACCGTCGTACGCCGGCAGCTCTCTCTCTGACCCCTCCCGTTGAGCCGCGCCTTGTGCCGGGTTGAGCCGCGCCTCGTGCCGGCTCACGCGGCAGAACCCCCGGCTGAACGGGGCAGAACCCCCGGCT
>JBFIWG010000237.1:0-5549 GCA_041606495.1 Nocardioidaceae bacterium | reverse complement strand
ATCCCGGAGGACGCCGCGAAGCCGTCGAGCTCCACGAGCAGCTGGTTCAGGGTCTGCTCCCGCTCCTCCGATGACCCGCTGTCGGCGCCACCACGACGTCGACCGGCGGCATCGAGCTCATCGATGAACACGATCGCCGGCGCGACCGCGCGGACACCTGCGAACAGGTCACGGATGCGGGCGGCGCCGACACCGACGAGGGATTCGACAAACTCAGCGCCTGCGACCGAGAAGAACGGAACACCTGCCTCCCCCGCCGTGGCCTTGGCGATCAGAGTCTTACCGGTCCCCGGGGGGCCGAACAGCAGGACACCCTTGGGCGGGTTGGCGCCCAGCGCGCCGTACCGGCCGGGATCGTTGAGGTACTCCACGACCTCGCGCAGCTCGGCCACCGCTTCGTCCGCTCCGGCCACGTCGCTGAACCGGACGTTCGGTGGTACGGCGCGGCCGCCGTCACGGCGAGCGAGCGTTCCGAAACGCTGGACCTGGTCGGCGGCTCCACCTGCACCACCGGTGAGGAAGACGCCGAACAGCGCCGCAAGGATCATCAGGGGCAGGAGGCCGGTGGTGATGATCCGCACCGCCGCCTTCGACGCCTGGCTGTCGACCGTCACCTCGGCGCCTGTGCTGGTCAGCTGCTGGAGCAGCGCGGCCGTCGCGGCGTCGCTGGCGGGGTAGGCCACCCAGATCTGCTCCGCGGCCCGGGTGGTCCCCACGATCCGAGCATCCTGGTCCAGGAACGTCGCCTGCTCGATGTCGTCGCTCTCAGTGAGGGCCGTCAGCCGGTCGAGCGTCACCTCTCGTCCCGACGAGTCCGGCGCCAGGTAGTACAAGGACCCGGAGAAGGCGAGCAGCAGGACGCCCACCGCCAGCAGCAGCCACATCCGCGGCGACAGTGGCAGCAGACGCGGCAGGCTGAGCGTCTGTCGAGGATCAGCGGGCCGCGGCGCGGACCCATCGAATGGAGCTGACCGAGGTGGCGCGCTCACCTCGTCGGGTGCCTGGGCCGGGTTGAGGGTGTCGGTCATCGGGTCGGGTTCCTTACTCGTTGAACGGGTCGGTGATGTCGGGTGCGGTGCAGCCGGGTCGCGGTCACGCCGGCCAGGAGCCCGGCGGCCAGCAGAGTCCACGGCTGCCCCGTAGGCGGGTCCGCAGAACGCGCGCTCATCCGGAGGGAGGCATGGGCCAGTTCGGGGGTCTCCTCGTGAAGCTGCCCGGCCGCGGCCGCCGGGCTGCCTGAGGTGGCCGCCTGGCCGCTCGGAGCGGAGGCGGACCCGGCCTCGACGGAGGGCGCGACCGCCGAGGCGCTGCCCGGCGCCGTTCCGGGCGAGGTACCAGGCGCCGTGGCGGTACCGCCGATCGCTGCCGGCACCGCAGGGGGTGCTACGGGCACCGCAGGTGCGGCCTGCGGAGGTGAGAGCGGCTGACCGCCCGGGACGGGCCCCGTCTCCGCCGCGGACCGTGGACCGACAGGTGGAGACCCAGGCGGTGGCAGGGCAGCAGCTGCAGCTGGTCCGCACTGCACCACGGTCGTCATGGACGCCACTTTCTGGCGCCCGACGAAGGCCTCGACAGACACGGGGAGACGGCGACCGGCCTGGCTCCCGGCGCAGCGCAGCCTGGCCGTGAACGCGAGCTCCTGGTGACGTCTGATGTCCACGCCGTGGTGCCGCAGGGCCGTCGGCGCGACCGGTGTCACGTCGACAGCGCCTCGCATGCGCAGAGACACCGGCTTCCGGTCCACCTGGGCGAGCAGCACCCGTGCCAGGACGTCGGAAAGCGTGGAGACGCGCGCCACATGGAGCGCGGTGGTGGTGCAGACCATTGGGGCACCTGCGGCAATCTCGGTGGTCCCGTTGTCGCGGCAGTCGACGCCGCCGGGCGGGGCGAAGGAGCCGGTGGCGGCGGCTAGCTCCTCGAGGTCGCGGCGCGCAGGGGTCGGCGCTGTTGTCGACGCCGCGTCCGCAGCCTCGACCGCGGCGTAGCCGCCCGGCATGCCGTCGTCACCGCCCTCGCGAACCACCTCGAGGCCGATCACCCGGATTCCCCGGTCGACGAGGGCGTCGTACACCTGACTGCGGGTGGGTGCTTCGGGATCGCCCTCGTCGACGTACTCGACGTCGGTGACCACGACCAGCGTGCGTAGCGAACCCCCTCGCCAGGTCGGGTCCTGCCCGGCGGGTACGGCCGGGCCACTGGTGCCCTTGACCCCTGAGCCGGTCGCCGCTTGGTGCAGAGCGATCAGGTGAGACTCAAGCCCGCCACCCGTGCGCAACCGCTCGAAACCGCGTTGCAGCTCGGTGCCCGGTGGCGCGATGTCGGCCAGCAGTGAGTAGCGGCGGGCCTCGCGGGTGCCCAGCTCCCCGATCCCGAAGTGGGCATCGATTCCGTTGCGGGTCAGGGTGCGGACCACGTCGCCCATGCCGTCCGCAAGGGCTTGGATGTCGGGTTCGAAGCTGTTGGAGGTGTCAAGCAGGAAGTAGGTGTCCAGCGGGCTGGGCCTTCGAGACAGGTCAAGGTCCCAGGTGAGCTCTGCGTGCTCACCGGGCTCGAGCTCGACGGCCGATGGCCCGTTGAGCTCCGCCGGCTGCGGCCTCGGCGGGGGCGTGTAGGAGAACGGGTCCATGTCCACCTGCGGAGGCCCCTGGTCAACGTCGATGCCGCTCGACGACGCGTCCGTGGCGAGCGTGAGGATCTCGCTGGGGGTGTGGAGGTGGTAGGTCCCGTAGTCGTCGACGTCGAGATCGTGCACCGGGGGCAGCCCGAGCTCGTTGATGTCCTCAGCAGTGCCGAGCGAGTCCAACCGGTACAACGAGACCTCAGGGAACGCCGCACCGTTGCCGCGGTTCCAGGTAGCCATCACCAGCTCGTCACGGGTGGGGTGCCAGACCGTGCGTAGCGGCACACCGGCAACCGTCCCCGGCGTGATTGGAGCCTCCTGGAACCCACCGCCCGGTCGGAGGAACCACAGCGAGCGCACCGGTTCGGTGGAGTACTTCTGGGTCGCGACGACCACCCGGCGGTTCTGGGACTGGGCACGGTCGACAAACGGGCCGGTGGTGTAGTCAGGGGGCAGTGGGTACGCCGTCCAGGTCAGCCCCCCGTCGTCGGAACGGCGCACTGCGGTGGGGTTGTGACCGTAGATCGTGGTCGCGGAGGTCGGATCAACGGTGACTCTCGCGGTGTCCGGAGTGGTGACCGCGTCAAGCGGCGGGCGGCCAGGCTGGGGTTGGGGCACGGTGGCCGCCGGCGGGCGCGGCTGCCAGGTACGACCCCCGTCGAGACTGGCGTAGAGACCCGAGAACGTCGGGAGGTAGAGAACCTCCGCCGAGGTGGGGGCGGTGGCGAGCTGCCCTGGGGCACCGACCATCGGCGGACCGGTCATGCTGGCCCACGACCGGCCTCCGTCCCTGCTGGCAAGGACGAGCGAGTGGGTCCCGTCGCGATGCTCGTCCCCGGCCGGGCTCAAGGGCACCCCCGGCCGGTAGGGGCCGACACGCAAGCGTTCGGCGACGTCCTGGCCGATCGCCACCACGAGCCAGACCCGGTCCGGGTCACGCGGGTGCACCTCCACCTGGAGGATGCGGTCGGTGATCGAGGAGGCCGGCATCCCCGCGGACGGCGTCTGAGGCAACCGGAACGTCTCCACCCAGGTGCAGCCGTCGGTGGTCACCATGAGCGAGACCCCGTTGGTGGCGTACTGGCGAAGCGGTTCGCGCGGGTGCACCGCATGTCCGCGCAGCAACCTGTCAACGGTTGGGAAGGTCGGCGCGGGACGGGTGGTCCACACACCGACCTTCCCCTGGATCACCTGCGCACAGGCCGGCGCAGCCGCCACCGGAGCCGAGAACAACGCCGGTAGCCCCGCAGACAGCAGCAACAGGGCCAGCACCGCAGCGGCGCGTGACATCGACCCTGACAGGGCAGCAGTTTTCACAACTCTCCCGGTGGCGGCAACGGCAGCGATGCGCCGTTGGTTCAAGGCGCGATCGACCGATCGTGCCGGGGGCTAGGGCGCGTCAGCCCACCGAGCAGTAGGTCTCCTCGGTGCCATGAATGACCCCAGCCGGGTCGCCCGTGGTGTCGTGTGCGGCATGCAGGACCCCCACAACGGCGTCGTTGCAGGCTGGGGTGGCGGACGCAACGCCTCCGGACACGGCGAGGACGACGGCGGCGCCAGCGCCGAGGAAGGCAAGGCGAGCAAGTGTGAAGTGCATTTGGATTCTTCTTCCGAGAGGACCCGCAGGTCGGACTTCCACAGTCGCCGGTCGGCGACTCGCATAGACAACGAGAATCATTGTCATTGGTTACGCACGGAGGAAGAATCTTTTTGCACGACGGTCGCCGGCGGCATCGACGTACCCGAGACCGGCGCGCAGGCAGCCACTCCACTCAGTGAGCGGCTTCAACCGGTCTGGCCCGGTGGGCTACCAGGCCAGACGAGGACCTCTCCTAGGCCGCGTGCTTGCAGGTGGCGCAGCTGCAGTCACTGCATGCGCAGTTCGCACACGAGTCACTGCAGGAGCCACACGCGCAGGTGTTGTGGTTGCACGTCGGGCAACTGCAGTTGGAGCAGTCACACTTCGCGCACGAGTCGCTGCAGTTCGCGCACTGGCAGCGACTGCACTCGTCGTAGTGCCCGTCGTGCTCGTGGTGCAGGTGCCCTTCGTGCACGTAGTCCACGTGGTCCTCGTGGATGACTGCCTCGTGGCCGCAGTTCGGGCCGTGGGTGTGGTGGTGCTCTTCAGCCTGGCGATGATCGGTGATGGTCACGGCGCTCTCCTGTGTACAACCGACAGTAAATGTCGGTCGTCGATGCCGTGAGCCGATCGCGGAAGCGCACACGAAATGCTGTGGATTCGCGTTCGGCCGACAGGCACCGGCGGCCGTCCCCAATCGTCCCGATATCGGACGGCGTCGACAAGGGCGCGCTAGTCCGGCCGAAGGCTTGCGCCCGGCGGTTGGCGAACCGGGCGTCGTTCTGGCGAGGATGTGGGCTGCGTACGGCGGGACCCGGTCGTGCGCATACCCGACTCGGAGGATGGTGCTCAAGTTGATCGACGTTCTGTGGGGCATCGGCGGCATGGCCGTCCTGCTCGCCATCGCGGTGGCCATCTCGAACAACCGTCGAGCGATCCGGTTGCGGACCGTCGCGGGGGCGCTCGCACTGCAGGTCGGCTTCGGTGTCGCGGTCCTCTACTGGTCCCTGGGCCAGCAGGCGCTGGAGGCGGCTTCTCGAGGCGTGCAGGCCGTGATCAACTCATCCCGGGAGGGCATCGGGTTCCTGTTCGGTCCGGTCCTGCCGGCCAGCGACCAGGGCGTGGTCTTCGCGCTCCAGGTCCTGCCGGTGATCATCTTCTTCGCCTCGCTCAGCGCGGTGCTGTACCACGTCGGCGTGCTGCAGTGGGTCGTGAAGGGACTCGGCGGTGGCCTGGGCCGGCTCTTGGGGACCCAGCACGCCGAGTCGGTCAACGCAGCAGCCAACATCTTCGTCGGACAGACCGAGGCGCCCCTGGTCATCCGGCCCTACATCGGCGGTCTATCCCGCT